>JAEZMI010000405.1 GCA_023414975.1 Pseudomonadota bacterium
GTCGAGATCTTCACATTGCGCCCGATCACCACCGTGCCGGAGCGCTGGTCCACCACCACGCGGGCGGGGGCGTCGGGCTCGATCGGCAGGTCGCCGATCATGGCGAGGAAGCGGGCGGGGTTCATCTGCGGCGGGCGCTGCACGACCACGCTGCGCAGATCGCGCTCCTGCGCGATCGGCTTGTTGGGGCCGCCGAGCTTGCCATAGTCGAACTTGATCTTGCCGAACCGGGCATTGATCACGTCGGCGATGCGCGCGGCGGTGGCGAAATCCGGGTTGTTGAGTTCCAGGACGAAGCTGTGAAGCTCGGTCAGCATGCCGGGGGCGGGCTTTTCCACCAGCGCGCCGTTAGGAATGCGCGCGGCGGTGGGAATGCCCTGGGTGATGCTCTCGGCCTGGCCTTCGGCGGTGAAGCCGGTAACGGCGAGCTGGCCCTGCGCCACCGCGTAGGTCTGGCCGTCCGCGGCGGTCAGCGGGGTCAGCAGCAGCGTGCCGCCGCGCAGCGAGGAGGCGTCGCCCATGGAGGCGACGTTGATGTCGATGCGCGAGCCGACGCCGGCGAAGGGCGGCAGGTCGGCGGTGACGGCGACGGCGGCGACGTTGCGGGCGCGCAGCGGTATGCCCCGCGTGCTGATGCCGAGCCGATCGAGCATGGACTGCATCGCCTGCTCGGTGAAGGGCGAGTTGCGCAGCGTGTCGCCCGTGCCCTGAAGGCCGATGACGAGCCCGTAGCCGATGAGCTGATTGTCGCGCACGCCCTGCACCGACGACACGTCCTTGATGCGCGTGGCGGCGCTGGCGCCGTCGAGGCCGGCGATCAGCAGGAGCGCGGCGGCGATGAGTCGCTTCATTGCCCGCCAACCTTCACGGAGCCGTCCGGCTGCACGACGCCGGTGACGATCTTGCCGCTGTCGAGGTTCTTCAGCCGCACCATCGTGCCGGCGGTGGCGGAATCGAGCGGCACGCCGACGGCGGTGATCAGCAGCCCGTCCTGCTCGAAGCGCAGCTCGGTGGCGACGCCGCGGGTCACGAGCTTGGCGTCGCCGACCGCCGCGACCGGCACGGCATGACCGGCCATCAGCACGCGCCGGGCCACCTTGCCGACGAGTTGCGCGCGGCTGACGGCGACGGGGTACTGGCTCGTCACATGGGCGGGGAAGGCCTTGTCCATCAGCATGGCGTCGGTGATCGTCTCGCCCGGCGCCACGATGCCGGCGACCACGGGGAGCATCACTTCCTGCGCGGGCGGGACGACCACCACCTGAGGCGCGGCCGGGGCCGGCGCCGCCGGAGGCAGCCAGTCGCCCATCGCCGTGCCGTCGACGCGGCTGTCGGCGATCGACGCGGCCTCGACGCCGCCCGTGAGGGCGAGCGCGGCGAGGATGAGCGCAAGAGCGGAGACGCGCGCCGCGATGGCGCCGCCGAAGTGCCGACGCATGGCGCGGCTCCTTTGTCAGAGAGGCCCGGCGGGAGGGCGTCCGCCGGGCATGGAAACGCGGAAGCACCCGGTCTTCGTGTCGTGACGCGCGGTCCTCGCGCGAACCGATGTCCGCTTCGCGCGCGCCGGTGGCAGACCGATCAGCGGATGCCCTTGGAGACGGTGCCGGCCATGTCGTCGGCGGCCTGAATCACCTTGGAGTTCATCTCATAGGCGCGCTGCGCCGAGATCAGCTCGGTGATTTCCTTCACCGGATCGACGTTCGAGGATTCCAGATAGCCCTGGTTAACCTCGCCGAAGCCCGCATCGCCGGCCACGCCGGCGACCGCCGTGCCGGAGGCGTCGGTCTCGCGGTACAGATTGTTGCCGATCGGCTCCAGCCCGCCATCATTGGGGAAATTGGCGAGAGAAAGCTGGCCGAGCATCTGCGGCGCCGGCTGGCCGGCAACTTTGGCATAGACCTGGCCGGTGTCGTTGATGGCGATCTCCACCGTATCGGGCGGGAAGGTGATCGCCGGCTCGACGACATAGCCGTCATTCGTCACCAGCTGGCCTTCGGGCCCCTTGTTGAATGAGCCGGCCCGCGTATAGAGCGTCTCGCCCGTCGGGCTGGTGATCTGGAACCAGCCGCGCCCGTTGATGGCGAGGTCGAGCGGGTTGCCGGTCTGGGCGAGCGGGCCCTGTATGTGCAGGTTGCGCACGCCCACGGTGCGCACGCCAAGACCGATGAGCGCCCCGTCCGGGATGGGCAGGCCGCCATCCACATTGGGGATGCCCTGCGCGCGCTCGGCCTGGTAGAGAAGGTCGGAGAATTCGGCGCGGGCACGCTTGAAGCCGGTGGTGTTGATGTTCGCGATGTTGTTCGCGATCACCTCCACATTGGTCTGCTGCGCGCTCATGCCGGTGGCGGCGATGGCCAGTGCTCTCATGTCGCTATCTTCCTCAGATCGCCATCCGCGAGATTTCCTGATAGGCCGCGACCACCTTGTCGCGGACCGCGAGCGCGGTCTGCAGGGTCTCTTCCGCCGCCATGATCGTCTGCACGACGTTCTGGATCGAGGTTTTGCCCTGGATGCCGCTGATGGAGGCGGCTTCCGCCGTCTTCAGCGTTCCGACCGCCTGGCCGGAGATGTCGGCGAAGACGTCGGCGAAGGCGGTGCCGGCGACGGCGCGGCCGGGGGTGGCCGCCGAAGCGGCGTCGGTCGCCGTGGGCCCGCCTGTGCGGACCGTGGTGAGGGAGCCGATAGCTTCGAGCATCATCCAGCCCTCAGAAGATCGATCGTCTGCGAGATCATGGAACGAGCCTGTTTCATTATCTGGAGGTTGGCCGAATAGGACCGGCCGGCTTCGCGAAGGTCCGCCATCTCGATGAGCGGATTGACGTTCGGCATCTTCACATTGCCATCGGCATCCGCGGCCGGGTTGCCGGGATCATGCTCGATGCTGAAGGCCGTCGCCCGGTCGGTGCCGACCTGGCCGACCGTCACCTGCGACGCGCCGAGCGCCCGAATGGGCTGCGGCTGCAAGGAAATGGTCTTGCGGACATAGGGCGAGCCGCCGGCGCTGGACGCGGTGGAGCGGGCGTTGGCGATGTTCTCGGATGCGATGCGCATGCGCAGCGACTGGGCTTCCATGCCCGAGCCGGCGATGGCGGATATGGACTTCAGGGGATCGATCATCAGGCGGTCCTCACGCTGGCAAGCACCATGCGGTGGAATGAGCGGACGATGCTGGTGTTGAGGGTGTAGGCGCCGCCGACCTCGGCGGCCTTGACCATCTGCTGGTCGAGACTGACGGTGTTGCCGTCCTCCGACACGCTCCAACTGTCCTCATCTTTCATTTTCATCGTTTCGACGCCGGAGGCCGACATCGACAGGTGCCTCGGGTTGGTCTGGGCTTCCGTCAGATGCGTCTTGTTGAGCACCGCGGAGAACGGCTCCACCTCCACCGCCCGGTAGCCGGGGGAATCGGCGTTGGCGATGTTTCCGGCGATCGCCGACTGCCGCACAGAGGCCCATGCGGCGTGACGGGAGGCGAGATCGAAGAGATAGATCTTGTCCAAGAGGGGCTCCGCGAAAGGCTCCGCATTTCGATGGAAACACCCTAGAGACAGAACCTTGCCCGAGGCTGGACTCACCGGCCGCTTCCCGGTGGGGGCCGGCTGGCCGCTGGCGAGCGGCGAGCGGCGGGGCGCTCAGTTGCCGGCGAGGCGCGCGGCCGCGAGCGCGCTGGCGAAGCGCTTGAGGTTGTCTTCCGGCGTGGCCGGGCCGCCGTTGAAGTCGATCCGGTCGATGTGCACGCCGATCGTGTCGTCGTCGAACACCACGCGAAAGGTGGCGGTGAGGCTTGCCGCGCGCAGCACCATGCTGATGCTGACATTGGGCGGGGTGCCCCATTGGCTCTCGACGTCCGCGTCGCGCCCGTAATGCAGAAGGCCGGGCTGGATGAAGAGTTCGGCCGAGGAGTTGATGAGATCCTGGATGTTTTCGTCCTGCCGGCGGCTGATATAGGCTATCACGACGGCTGCACTGGTGAAGCACAGTTCGCCGAGAAAGCCGCGCAGCGTATCGGCAAGCATCTTCTCGTAGGGCAGAAGCGCCGCCGGCGCGTCCTTGTCGAGGCTAAAACCGCCGTCATGTCTAGGCATTCTTGCCTCTCGAATAGATGAAATAGAGTATCTTGGCGACCGGACGGTAGAATTCGGCCGGAATCCATTGATCGACTTCCACGGCGTCGTACATGGCGCGCACCAGGGCGCGATCCTCGATGACGGGGATGTCGTGGCTCTCCGCGATGGAGCGGATCTTGAGCGCGATGAGATCGGTGCCCTTGGCGAGCACGAGCGGGGCGCCGCCCTTCTGCCGGTCGTAAAGCAGCGCGATGGCGTAATGGGTCGGGTTGGCGAGCACGACCGAGGCGCGCGGCACGGCGTTCATCATGCGGTGGCGGGCGCGTTCCTGGGCGAGCGAGCGCATGCGCGTCTTCACCATCGGGTCGCCCTCGGCCTGCTTGAACTCCTCCTTGACCTCCTGCTTGGTCATGCGCAGCTCCGCCTTCCAGTGCAGGCGCGACCAGACGAGATCGATGCCGACCAGCGCGATGGTCGCCACGCACACCGCCGAGATCAGCCGCACGGCGAGCCCCAGCAGCATGGAGGGCACGAGCACCGGGTCGCTGGTCAGCACCGCGGTGATGCTGTCGCGGCCGGAGAACAGCAGGATGGCGCAGACCAGCGAGATCGCCCCGAACTTGAACAGCGATTTCAGGAACTCGACCTGGCCGGGGCGGCCGAAGAGGCGGTTCCAGCCGGCGACCGGCGAGATGCGCGACCATTGCGGCCGGATGCGCTCGCCGATGAGGCTCGGCGTGTTCTGCACCAGCGCCGCGACGAGGCCGGCGCAGGACAGCACGAGCACGATGGGCAAGAGGAAGCGCGCGCAGATGTCGAAGGCGAGCCACAGGACGTGCGTCGCATCCTCGCTGCCGCCGAGGCGGAACGAGCCGGGATCGTCGAGAAAGCGCGCCATGGACTGGGCCAGAGCGCTGCTTTGCGGGCCCGCGAAGAAGCTGAGGCTGACGAGGACGCCGAGCAGCGAGGCGAAAAGGGTCGCCTCCTTGGAGAAGGGAACGTTGCCCTTTTCCACTGCATCGGAAATCTTCTTCTCGCTCGCTTCCTCTGTTTTGCTTTCCTTGTCGTTATCCTCGGACATGGCGGGTCCTAGCGCACATAGGCGTCTTCCTCACCGCCGGAGTTGAGCTCGATTTCGCCGCGCCCGGCCATTTCGAGCGCGAGATCGGTGATGGCGCGCCGCGCCTCCGCCACGTCGCGGGCCGAGGCGGGCTCGCTGGAGGACAGTTCCTGCTCCACCATGCGGCGCACGCGCGAGCCGAGCGACTGCAGGATGATCTCGCGGAACTCCGGATCCGTGCCCTTGAGCGCCAGCACCGTCTTGTCGTTCGGCACCTGGTCGAACAGCGCGGTGCGCGCGCGGGGCGGCAGGTTGATGATGTCGTCGAAGGTGAAGAGCAGGCCCTTGAGGATCTCGGCCGATTTGGGCCGGGTCGCGGACAGGCTGTTCAGCACGTTCTCCATGTCGTTGCGTTCCATCTTGTTGATGATGTCCGCGATACGAGCATGCGTGTCGGCGCCGGCGTTGCGCGCGAGGTTGACCATGAAATCCTCGTTGATCGTGACCTCGATGATGCGCATCGTCTCGTCGACGATCGGCTTGAAGGCCAGCATGCGGCGCATGACGCCGTTGCGCATGGTCTCCGGCATCTGGCTCAGCACCTTGGCGGCGCAGGCCGGCTTCACCTTGGAGAGCACCAGCGCGGCGATCTGCGGGTGCTCCTTCATGACGTAGGTCGCGATGGTGCCTTCCGAGACGCTGGAGATGCGATCCCAGATGGAATGGTTCGCCGCCCCCATCACCTCGCTCATGATGGCGTCGACCTGATCGGGCGGCAGGATGCCCGAGAGCAGGCGCTCGACCTCGCTCGCCGAGCCGCCGATATTGGCGCCGGCGACGAACTGGTTGGCGAACTCCTCGATGGCCGTCTCCACCTGCGCGCTCGAGACGGGGCGCATTTCGGCGATGGTGCGGGTGATCAGCCGGATCTCGTCCGGCTGGAAATGCTTCATCAGGCGCGCCGCGGCCGGCTTGCCCATGGTCATCAGCAGGGCCGCCACCCGATCGACACCGTGCAGGGGGCGCGTGCTGACGCTGCGCGTGGCTGGTGCGGCCATTTACGGCTCCCGCGCTCAGCGGCTGGTTTCGCTACCGGCCGCCCCGACGATCTCGGTCAGGGAGACGCCGAAGCGCGAATTGTCCTCATCGACCACGACGACCTCGCCGCGGGCCAGGATGCGGCCGTTCACCACCACCTCGACCGGCTCGCCCACGCGGCGGTCGAGCGGCACGATGGCGCCGCGCCCGAGCTTCATGAGCTGGGCGACCGGCATGTTGGCCGAGCCGAGCACGACCTGCATGGTGACGGGCACGCGCAGCAGCGATTCGAGGCCGCGGCCGTTGCCGAAGCTCTCCTCGACGGAGCCGCCGGTGATGGGTTCGGGCGTAAAGGTTTCGGTCATGGCTTCACCTTGGGCGAGGGAGTGGAACCGTCGGCCGGGCCGCTGCCCGGCTTGCCGCCGTTCTGGGCCTGGTCGAGCTTCCAGAGCAGCGTCTCGGCGTCCTGGATCTTGTGCGAGAGCAGGGTGAGCAGCTCGCGGCTGTCGTCGTTCAGCACTTCCATGGCGTTGCGCGCATGGTGCAGAGCGTTCGCGCTGTCATCGAGCGCCACCCGGTAGTCGTTCTCGCAGGCCGAGAGGTTTCCGAGCTTGCGGTACATCAGCATGACGCAGGTGCTCGTCACCACAAGGGCGACGAAGAGCACGGCCTCACCGGGGGAGAATATCATCGAGGAACTCCTGTGCCTGATCCACGGCATCTTCGATGCGCAGCACATACGCACCCTCGGCTTGCCCGAGGCTGCACCAGAAGAGGCCCTGCTCGGCGCTCTCCAGCTTGACGCGGCTGCGCGGTGTCGCCTGCAGCGGCAGAATCTGGCCGACCTGGAGGGATGCGGCCTCGCCCAGCGTGATCTCGCACTGGTCCAGCACGGCGCGCAGCCGCACTTCGGTGCGCTGGACCTCGCCGCGAATGTGCCGGCTCCACACCGGATCGCGCGGCGCCGCCTCGCCCGCCGTGGTGCTGGCGAGCTGCTGGCGCATCGGGGCGAGCGCGCCCTGCGGGACGAGCACGAACATCTCGCCGCCGCGGTTGATCGCCTGCAGAAGGAATTTCGCGCAGACGGCGAGGTTGTTGCGCCGGCCGATCACCGCGAAGTCCATGCGGGTCTCGTGCCGCTGGAACTTGAAGGTTGCCTTGCTGACGAGCGAAAAGGCGGCCTGGATCGACTTGCCGATCTGCTCGAACAGTGCCTGGGCGATGCGCATCTCGATGTTGGAGAAGGATCGCTCGTCGTCGCAGGGCGGCTCGGAACCGTCCGCCCCGAACAGCACCTCCACCATGGTGAAGATGAAGTCGCGGTCGAAGCCGACGATGACGTGGCTGTCCCATTCCGGCGAGTGGAACACGCCGACGACCGCCATGCCTTCATAGGCGTCGAGGAAGTCGCCGATTCGCCCGCTCTCGACTTCGCTCAGCGAGTAGTAGGCCTGCGAGGAGACAAGCTGGCGCAAGCTCTCCGCGCATTGCGTGGCCATGCGGTCGAAGATGACGTTGAGCATCGGCAGCTTGTCGAGCGACAGGCCGGCCGCGTCGAGAAGCAGATTGCGGATGTCGGTGGGGGAGCCGTTCAGTGAACCGGGGTGCGTGTTCATGGCTTAGGCCGCCTGCGCCACGGAGGAAAGGTTCGGAACGTTGGAGATCGCTTCGGCCTCGACCTCGTCGATGGTCGGGCGCTCGGAGGCGGAGATGGTCTTGCGCCCGTGCTCCAGAGCGATCTGCGGCAGCGCGCCGTTCATGTAGGCGATCAGCGCCTGCTTCACGATGATGTAGGGCTGGCACTGCTTCTCGCGCAGGATCTTGATGTTGTGCGCCAGCGGCCCGAGGATCGCGTAGGACGAGTAGATGCCGACCAGCGTGCCGACCAGCGCCGAGCCGATGTAGTGGCCGAGAATTTCGGGTGACTGGTCGATGGCGCCCATCGCCTTCACGATGCCGAGCACGGCCGCGCAGATGCCGATGGCGGGCATGCCTTCCGCCACGGTGCTGACCGCGCCGGCGGGCTTGGTCTTGTACTTCTTGATGGTGGAGATTTCCTGTTCCATCAGCCCTTCGATCTCGTGCGAGCGGGCATTGCCGATGACGATCAGGCGCGCGTAGTCGCAGATGAACTGCGTCAGTTCCTTGTCCTTCAGAATGTCCGGGAAGTGCTGGAACAGGGGGGAATTCTCGGGGTCGTCGATATGCCCTTCGACCTCGTTGCGCGGCTTGGTGCGCAGCTCGCGCATCAGCGCGTAGAGCAGGCCGAGCAGATGCAGGAAATCCGCGCGCTTGGGCGCCTTGCCCGAGAAGGCCTGCCCCATCGCCTTGCCGGTATCCTTGATCGTCGCCATCGGGTTGGCGATGACGAAGGTGGCGATCGCGATACCGAAAATGATCACATATTCAAACGGTTGCCAGATGACGGCGATATGGCCGCCCATGGCCATGAACCCGCCGGCGAGCGAGACCATCCCTAGAACGATGCCGATCAGAATATTCACAGCGCTTCGCCTCCGTTGTGCCTGGAGGGTGTAGGCGGGCAAGGTTGCGCGGGGCTGGTCGGGACTGGTCGAGGGCGGCGGCGGACGGACATCGGCGCCTGGCTCACCGCGGGCTCCCCCGAAGGAGAAGGCACGCGCGGGGGCGGCAGCCTGGCGCAAGGTTTGTGGGGGAGGGTCGACGCCGGACACACGCACGGTGCGCCATGACCACGACCTACGATGCTTACCGCCTGCTCACCCGCAATCTTGACCGGACCCTGAAGGTCAAGGCGGCCGAACCCGTCGTTGCGCTCGAAACCAAGTATTATCTGGCGACTATTCCTACGATCAAATCAATCGATGATTTTCTGAAGAACACCCGTGTCTTCAACTACGCGATGAAGGCGTTCGGCCTTGAAGAGATGGCCTATGCCAAGGCCTATATGCGCAAGGTGCTGACCGAGGGCATCACCGACAAGAACTCCTTCGCCAACCGGCTGAACGACGACCGTTTCACCTCCTTCGCCAAGGCCTTCGACTTCGACACCTATGGCGCGCTCACCACCTCGCGTGCCGTGACCCGGCAGGAAACGGTGGACAAATATGTCCGCCAGACGCTGGAAGTGGACGCGGGCGCGGAGAATGAGGGTGTCCGCCTCGCCCTGTACTTCAAGCGCGAGGCACCCAAGGTCTCGTCCGTCTATGGGCTGATGGCCGATCCCGCGCTGTGGAAGGTGGCGAAGACCGTCTTCGGCTTCCCCGCCGAAATGGGCAATGCCGATATCGACAAGCAGGCGAAGGCCGTCAAGAAGCGGCTGGACATCGCCACGCTCAAGGACCCGGTCAAACTCGACCGGCTTATCCAGCGCTTCACCGCGCGGTGGGACATGGACCAGGTGGCCAGCTCCCCGACGCTCGCCCTGTTCAACAGCGGCTATTCGGTCGGTTCCGGCGTCGCCTTGTCCCTGATGAATCTCAAACACGGAGGTTGAGGCGTGTCCAGCATCTATGTCGGGCTATCCATGCAGATGGCCGCCGAGCGCCGCATGGCGACGATCGCCACCAACATCGCCAATATGAGCACGCCCGGCTACCGCGCCGAGGAGGTCAAGTTCGAGACCATGATGTCGAAGGTCGCCAATGACGTGGCCTTCGTCTCGGAAGGCGACAGCTACACCTCCCTGCGGCCGGGCAGCGTGACCTACACCGGCAACCCGCTCGATCTCGCCCCGCAGGGCGATGCCTGGTTCGCGGTGCGCGGGCCCTCCGGCACCATGTACACCCGCGACGGCCGCTTCCAGCTCGGGCCGAACGGCGATCTGCGCACCGTCGACAACCTGCCGGTGCTGGACGCCGGCGGCACGCAGATCTCCATCGACGCCTCGCAGGGGCCGGTCGGCATCGGCGCCGACGGCGCGATCACCCAGGCCGGCAACCGGGTCGGCACGGTGGGCCTCTTCACCCTGCCGGCCGGGGCGGTGGTGACCCGCCACGGCGCCTCCGCGGTCGTGACGGACCGGCCGGCGGCGGTGGTGCAGGATTTCAGCCGCTACGGCATCCGCCAGGGCTATGTCGAAGGCTCGAACGTCGATCCGATCCTGGAGATGACCCGTCTCATCGCCGTGCAGCGCAGCTTCGAGATGGCGGCCCAGGCGGTGCAGCAGGGCGAGGATTCCACGGCCGAGGCGATCAACATGCTGGGTCCGTCCTGACATGGACGCCTTGCGCCGTCTGGAGGCGGCGGTTCAGTCGGGTCTGTCCGAGATCCCGCTCGTGCGGGCCAGCGGCACGGTGCGCGAGGTCGCGCCCACCCATTTCCGCGTCTGCGGCCTCTCCGCCCATCTGCGGCTCGGCGAATGCGTGGCGGTGGAGACCGAGGGGCGCCGGCTCATCGGCGAGGTGGTGCGGCTCGATGGCGACGGGGCGACGGTAAAGCCCTTCGACGAGCGCGTGGCGCTCGGCATGGGCGCCAGCGCCTATAAGAACGGGCCGCTCTCCTTCCGGCCGGACTGCTCCTGGAAGGGGCGCGTGATCAACGCGCTCGGCCAGCCGCTCGACGGCATGGGGCCGCTCGCCCTGGGCGGGATCGCCATGCCGCTCGACGCCGATCCGCCGGAGGCGATGAGCCGCTCGCGCATCGAGAAGCCGCTGCGCACCGGGGTGCGGGTGATCGACCTGTTCACCCCGCTCTGCGAGGGCCAGCGCATCGGCATCTTCGCCGGCTCGGGGGTCGGCAAGTCGACCCTGCTCTCCATGCTGGCGCGCTGCCAGGGCTTCGACACGGTGGTCGTCGCGCTGGTCGGCGAGCGCGGGCGCGAGGTGCGCGAATTCCTCGAAGGTCCGCTGGCGCCCAACCGCCACCGCTCGGTGGTGGTGGTCGCCACCAGCGACGAGAGCGCGATGATGCGCCGCCTCGCGCCCCGCGCCGGCTTCGCCGTGGCGGAATATTTCCGCGACCGCGGCGAGCAGGTGCTGCTCATCGTCGATTCCGTCACCCGCTACGCCCATGCCGCGCG
>JAEZMI010000411.1 GCA_023414975.1 Pseudomonadota bacterium
ATGTTCAACGGGGCCCAGCCGACCGGAGAGCGCATCGCGCTCTCCGAGGTCGAGCTGCTCACCCCCACCGAGCCGACCAAGGTCTTGGCGCTGTGGAACAATTTCCACGCGCTGGCGGCCAAGCTCAACTCGCCGGTGCCGCAGGACCCGCTCTACCTGCTCAAGGCGGGCTCCAGCATCACCACGCCCGGCGCGACGGTGAAGCGCCCCGGCTCCTATGACGGCAAGGTCGTCTATGAGGGCGAGCTCGGCATCGTCATCGGCCGGACGGCGACCGCCGTCTCCGAGGAAGAGGCGCGCGCCTGCATCTTCGGCTACACCTGCGTGAACGACATCACGGCGGCCGACATCATCAACAAGGACGCAACCTTCGCCCAGTGGGTGCGCGCCAAGAGCTTCGACGGCTTCGGCCCCTTCGGCCCCGTCGTCGCCACCGATGTCGATCCCGCGACGCTGGTCGTGCGCACCGTGCTGAACGGCCAGGAGCGCCAGAACTACCCGATCAGCGACATGATCTTCTCGGCCGCCCAGCTGGTGAGCCGGATCTCCCACGACATGACGCTGAACCCCGGCGACCTCATCTGCTGCGGCACGTCGATCGGGGTGGGAACGATGAAGGAACCCTCCAACGCGGTGGAAATCGTGATCGAGGGCATCGGGACGCTCAGCAACACTTTCGTGCAGTAGCGTCCCGGCGCGTCAGCGCCTATAGGGGAATAGGATACGCCAATCGACGGGAGCGCCCTGCGCGCGCCCGGTCGCGCGGTTGTGGAGGAGCGGGACTAATGAACATCCATGAGTATCAGGCCAAGGGAGTGCTCCGCGAATACGGGGTCCCGGTGCCCAACGGCGTCGCCATTCTCAACGCCGCCGAGGCCGACGCTGCGGCGACGCAGATCCCCGGCCCGGTCTGGGTGGTGAAGAGCCAGATCCACGCGGGCGGCCGCGGCAAGGGCAAGTTCGTCGAGGCCGATGCCGGCGAGAAGGGCGGCGTGCGCGTCGTCAAGTCCGCCGCGGACGCGGCGGCCAACGCCAAGCAGATCCTCGGCAAGACGCTCGTCACCGTGCAGACCGGTCCGGCCGGCAAGCAGGTCAACCGCGTCTATATCGAGGAAGGCTCGGAGATCGAGAAGGAGTTCTACCTCTCCGCTCTCGTCGATCGCGCGACCTCACGCGTCGCCTTCGTCGTGTCCACCGAAGGCGGCATGGACATCGAGGAAGTCGCCCACTCCACGCCCGAGAAGATCCACACCTTCTCCATCGACCCCGCCACCGGCGTGATGCCGCATCACGGGCGCACCGTGGCGCAGGCGCTCGGCCTGTCGGGCGACCTCGCCAAGCAGGCCGGCGACCTCGTCACCAAGCTCTACGCCGCCTTCGTCGGCAAGGACATGGCGATGCTCGAGGTGAACCCGCTCGTCGTCACCAAGGACGGCAAGCTGAAGTGCCTCGACGCCAAGATCTCCTTTGATTCCAACTCGCTCTACCGCCATCCCGACGTGATGGCGCTGCGTGACGAGACCGAGGAAGACGCCAAGGAGATCGAGGCCTCCAAATACGACCTCGCCTATATCGCGCTCGACGGCACGATCGGCTGCATGGTCAACGGCGCGGGCCTCGCCATGGCGACCCTCGACATCATCCAGCTCTACGGCGAAAGCCCGGCCAACTTCCTCGACGTCGGCGGCGGCGCCACGGAAGAGAAGGTGACGGCGGCGTTCAAGATCATCACCGCCGACCCGAAGGTGAAGGGCATCCTCGTCAACATCTTCGGCGGCATCATGAAGTGCGACGTCATCGCGCGCGGCGTGCTCGCGGCGGTGAAGGCGGTCGGCCTGTCCGTGCCGCTGGTGGTGCGCCTCGAGGGCACCAATGTCGAGGAAGGCAAGAAGATCATCCGCGAGAGCGGGCTCAACGTCATCCCGGCGGACGATCTCGACGACGCCGCCCAGAAGATCGTCAAGGCCGTGAAGGAGGCTGCGTGATGTCGGTTCTCATCAATAAAGACACCAAGATCATCACCCAGGGCTTCACCGGCAAGAACGGCACCTTCCATTCCGAGCAGGCGCTGGCCTATGGCTCGAAGGTGGTCGGCGGCACGTCGCCGGGCAAGGGTGGTTCGACCCATCTCGGCCTGCCGGTGTTCGACACCGTCGCCGAGGCGCGCGAGAAGACCGGCGCCGACGCGTCCGTCATCTATGTGCCGCCGCCGGGCGCGGCCGACGCGATCTGCGAGGCCATCGCGGCCGAGATCCCGCTTATCGTCTGCATCACCGAGGGCATTCCGGTGCTCGACATGGTGAAGGTGCGTCGCGCGCTGGACGGCTCGAAGTCCCGCCTCGTCGGGCCGAACTGCCCGGGCATCGTCACCGCCGGCGAGTCCAAGATCGGCATCATGCCGGCCAACATCTTCAAGAAGGGCAATGTCGGCGTCGTCTCGCGCTCTGGCACCCTGACCTATGAAGCCGTGTTCCAGACCTCGCAGGAAGGCCTCGGCCAGACCACGGCGGTCGGCATCGGCGGTGATCCGGTCAAGGGCACCGAGTTCATCGACGTGCTCGAACTGTTCCTGGCGGACGACGCGACGGAATCGATCATCATGATCGGCGAAATCGGCGGCTCGGCCGAGGAAGAAGCGGCCCAGTTCCTCAAGGACGAAGCCAAGCGCGGCCGCAAGAAGCCGATGGTCGGATTCATTGCCGGCCGCACGGCGCCTCCGGGCCGCCGCATGGGCCATGCCGGCGCCATCATCTCCGGCGGCAAGGGCGGCGCCGAGGACAAGATCGCCGCGATGGAAGAGGCCGGCATCGTGGTCTCCCCTTCCCCGGCGCGCCTCGGCAAGACGCTGGTCGACGTGCTCAACAAGCGCGTCGCCGCCTGACATTTCTGCGGGAAGGGGCGCGTTTCCGGTGCCGAGTCCATCGGGACCGCGCAAGACACGGAACGGAAAAACCCGCGCTTCCCGGCGCGGGTTTTTTCATGGCCTGGAGAGTGCCCGTCGCCCGTCGGAGGGTGCAGAACCCACCTATGGCGCCACATGCCTAGGCCGGAAAGCATTCCGGCGGCAACGCGGCGACATCCTCGCTCTCCAGGGTATTGACGAGCATGATCGTCATCCAGGCGTGGCACGCAATGAGCAGCGGCAGCACGGGAAACACTGACTCAAGCATGGGGAGCCTCCGACCTCGATCCTGTTGCAGTGCAACGTAATCGACGGAGCACGTTTCTGGTATACTTAATGCCAACTAGCGGTATTGCACTGCGCGCATAGCTGGCGATGGCGCGCTCCCCGCGCCGGCTGCAGGCTCATCGTGTCGGGGAATCGACCGGTCAGTTGGCCGTCGGCGCGGGCACGGGCAGGCCCCATTGGGAGAAGGCCTCCCGGAAGGCCTGATCGCCGGGAACGCCCTTTTCCAGAACCAGGATCGCGCGCCGGCCGTTCTCGAACACCACCGGCAGGTCGAGGAAATTGCGGGTGATCAGCAGGCCCAGATTGCGCTGGCGGTCCGCCTCGATGGACGAAAGGCCGATCAGGAAGAAGCCGGGAGCGACCCGCACGGGCAGGCCGACCAGCGGCACGCCCTGAGCCCCTTCCGAGGCCTTGGCCCGCATGCCCGGCACGGTGCCGGCATTGCCGAGATCGAAATTAGGCGGCAGTTCGAACTGCACCTCGATAATATGCGACGCCGGAATGCCCGGATCCTGGTTCCGCCTGAGCCGCAGCGTCACCTTCACATTGCGGTCGGGTATCGTAACGACCGCGCGAATACCGATGTCCGGTCCGGTACCGTTCTGGCCCTGGAAGGTCTCGGTGCTCCAGACGACATTGCCGACATATTGCTGCAGGCTCTGTTCGCCGCCGCCCGCGCTCTCCTCGAACATGACCGCGCGCTGGGCAACGCCCACGCCGGCACCGGCGGTCGCGCCGGGCTGCGGGGCGGCTGCGGGTGCGTTGCGCGAGGCATCGGGCGCGGCCTGCGCAATGCGGTCATTCGACTTGGTGACTTCGGGTCCGGCCGGGGCCGCGGTCTCGGCCGGCGCTTCCGGGGCGGTGGCGGGCGCCTCGCCTCCATTGATCAGCGCCAGAATGGCATCGCGCTGCGTGAAGCCGACAATGGCCGCGCCGATGAGCAGGACAACGGCCACGGCAATGGCGATCAGCCGGCCGCGCTTGCCCCGGGCCGGCGCGTCCTCGCCCAGCGGGGCGTGCCGCTCGCCGGTCATGGGTCCAGGATAGAAGCCATCCCCATGCTCATCCGGCCGCAGGCCCGAAAAGTCGTCCGTGGCCGATCGGGCCGGGTCATCGCCCGCCGGATCGTTCCCCCAGGAATCGCGGCCGGTGCGGCTGGCGGCCAGCGCCGCCAACTCGTCATCGTCACTCTCCACCGGTGCGGCGGGACGGCGCGGCGCGGAGAAAGCCTCCCGCGCCGCCTGCGGCACACGCGGCGGGGCCGGCGGCGGCGCGACGGGTTCCGGCGGCGGCGCGACGGGTTCCGGCGGCGACGCGATCTCCGGGCTCGGCTTAGCGGCGACCGGGGCCTCCGCCGGGCTTACCTCCGCCGGACTTAAATTCGCTGGGCTCGTCTCGGCGCCGGCATAATCCTGCTCCAGGCGGCGAATGGCCTCCTCGAGCGAGAGCTGTTCGCGCTCGATGTCCGGCTCGCGCAGCGGCGGGTCGGCGTTGCGCAGCTGCGCCAGCAGCGCGCGGCGCGCCCGGTCATACACAGTGCGGCGCCCCGCCTCGGAACGATCCGGCAGGCCGCCAATGGCACGCGCGAGGAGCGGATAATAATCGGCCATTACGCTACGGGGTCACTTCGCGTTCACGACTCGAACGGGTTCTGCACCAGGATCGTATCATCCCGCTGCGGGCTGGTGGACAGCAACGCAACCGGACACCCGATCAGTTCCTCGATCCGCCGTACATATTTCACCGCCTCGGCCGGAAGATCGACCCAGGAGCGCGCGCCCGCCGTGGAGCCGCTCCAGCCCTCGATGGTCTCGTAGACCGGTTCAAGATGGGCCTGCGCGTCCTGCCCGGCCGGGAGATAGTCGATTTCCTGCCCGTTCAGGCGGTAGCGCACGCAGACCTTCAGTTCCTCGAAGCCGTCGAGCACATCCAGCTTGGTGAGCGCGATGCCGTTGATGCCGGAGGTGCGCACCGTCTGGCGGACGATCGCCGCATCGAACCAGCCGCAGCGGCGCGGACGGCCGGTGACGGTGCCGAACTCCCGGCCGCGCTCGCCGATGCGGCGGCCGATATCGTCATGCAGCTCGGAGGGGAACGGCCCCTCGCCCACGCGCGTGGTGTAGGCCTTGGTGATGCCCAGCACATAGCCGATGGCGTTCGGGCCGAGGCCGGCGCCCGTCGCCGCCTGCGCCGCGACCGTGTTGGAGGAGGTCACGAAGGGATAGGTGCCGTGATCGACATCGAGCAGCGCGCCCTGCGCGCCCTCGAACAGAATCTTGGAGCCGTGGCGGCGCTCATCGTCGAGCAGCGCCCACACCCGGTCCATGTAAGGCAGAACCTTGGGCGCGATCTCGATCAGCTCGGCGCGCAGCTGGGCCGCATCGACTTCCTCGATGCCGAGGCCGCGGCGCAGCGGGTTGTGGTGCGCCAGCAGGCGCTCGATCTTCGCGTCGAGCGTGGATTCGAAGGCGAGGTCCATCAGGCGGATCGCGCGGCGGCCCACCTTGTCCTCATAAGCCGGGCCGATGCCCCGCTTGGTGGTGCCGATCTTGGTGCCGGAGGCGGCGGCATTCTCGCGGATGGCGTCGAGTTCGCGGTGCAGCGGGAGAATCAGCGCGACATTCTCGGCGACGCGCAGGCGTTCCGGCGTGACGGCGACGCCCTGCGCGGTGATGCGGCCGATTTCGTCCACCAGAGCCCAGGGATCCAGCACCACGCCATTGCCGATGACCGACAGACGCGCGCCGCGCACAAGGCCGGACGGCAGGAGCGACAGCTTGTAGGTGTTGTTGCCGACGACCAGCGTATGGCCCGCATTATGACCGCCCTGGAAACGGACGACCACGTCGGCCTGCTCGCTGAGCCAATCGACGATCTTACCCTTACCCTCGTCGCCCCATTGGGATCCGACGACGACCACATTCGCCACGAGCCGCGCTCCTGATTGCAAGGTGCGGGCGGGCGAGATGCCACGGCACGCACAGACAAAACCCCGGCGAAGCGGTCCGTCCGGGGCTGCCCCGTCTTAAGGGATGAGGCGGGGGGAGGCAAGGAAATGTCCGCATCGCCAGCGCGCCCGCCGGCGGTCGCGCTGGCGCATCATTGCACAGACGCAATCACATCCGCTTGCAAAGCGCCCCCGGGAAGCCGAGCAATACCCTCATCATCCAACCCGAGCCCCCCATGCCCCACCCTTATACTACTATAATACCTCCATTTCCCGCCACGCTCGCGATGGGAGCCGTCCGTCTGCGCGTGCGGGACAAGGCGCGCGCAGTGGACTTCTACACGGGAACCGTCGGGCTGAGCCTTCTCGGCGAAGGGGATGGACTCGTCCGGTTGGGGGCCGGCGGACGCACGCTTATCGAACTCGAGGTCGAGCCCGCCGCGGTGGCGCGTCCGCGCGGCACAACGGGTCTCTTTCATGTGGCGATCCTCGTGCCGAGCCGTGCGGCGCTGGCTGTCGTGCTGCGGCGGCTGGTCGCGCAGCAGATACCGATCGGCGCGTCCGATCACCTCGTCAGCGAGGCTCTGTATCTCGACGATCCCGACGGGAACGGCATCGAGATCTATCGTGACCGTCACCCGAGCGAGTGGCGCTGGCAGGGCAAGACCATCGAGATGGTAACCCATCCGCTGGATCTGCGCTCGGTGCTGGCCGACCTGCCGGCCGACTCCGCGCTCGGTACGTCCATGCCGGCCGGCACCACCATCGGGCATGTTCACCTTCAGGTCGGCGCGCTTGAGGCGGCCCGCGGCTTCTATGTCGGCCAGCTCGGCTTCGACCTGACCACGGATCGTTATCCCGGCGCGCTTTTCGTCAGCGCCGGCGGCTACCATCATCATCTCGGCCTCAATATCTGGCACAGCCGGTGTGGTGCGGCGCCGCCCTCCGGAAGCACGGGATTGGTACATTACGAGATCCTGCTGCCGGACGCCGAGACAGTGGCCTCTGTCGCGGCGCGCCTCGATCATGCCGGGACGACCCTAGAACCGACGGCGGAAGGGTTCAGCGTGGCCGACCCCTGGGGCACCGTCGCGCTGGTGAAGACGGCCGGAAATTAATCAGGGGCATGGCTTCATCAGAGGCGAAAATGCTTTAGAGAGTCGGGCAGTCCCCCGGTTGTGGCGTGCCATGTTCCGTCGCCTGCTCGACGCCCCCTATCTCCTGCTCTCACTGGTCTCACTGTTCTGGGCGGGCAACATCGTCCTGGGCCGCCACGCGGCCGGCCATGTGCCGCCGGTAACGTTGGCCTGGCTGCGCTGGGTGCTGGCCTTCTGCATCCTTCTGCCCTTCGCCTGGCGCGCCATCCGCAATGACTGGCCGGTGGCCCTGCGGCACTGGAAGGTGTTGGCGGTGCTGTCGTTCACCGGCATCACCCTGTTCAACACGATGGCCTATCACGCCGTCGAATTCACGCCGGCGCTCAACGCCCTGCTGATCCAGTCGATCGGCCCGTTGCTGATCGCCTTCTGGTCCTTCGTGCTGAACGGTGACCGCCTGTCGGTCGGACAAGCGGGCGGCATCGCGTTGTCGCTGATGGGCGTGCTCACCATCATCTCGCGCGGCGATCCCGATGTGCTCATGCGCATCGAATTCAACCGGGGCGATCTTTGGATGATCGCCGCCATGGTCGTCTACGGCATCTACTCGTCGATGCTGGCGCGCCGGCCCGCCATGTCGCAACTCGGCTTTCTCGGCTTCACGCTCGGGCCCGGCGCGCTCATGCTCACGCCGCTGTTCATCGCCGAACGGGCGGTCGGCGCTCCGATCATCTTCGATCTGCGATCCGCCGCGGTGATCGCCTATGTGGCCATATTCCCCTCGGTACTGGCCTATCTGTTCTTCAACCGTGGCGTCCAGCTCGTCGGCCCGAACCGCGCGGCGCCGTTCTTTCACCTCATGCCGGTCTTCGGCTCGGCACTCGCCATACTTTTTCTTGGCGAGACGCCGCATCTGTACCACGCGGCCGGCTATGCGCTCGTTCTGTCCGGCGTGTTCATCGCGACGATGTTTGCCCCGCGGACCGCCTTGCCGCCGCAGGCCTAACCAAGCTCGACCCTAACCAAGCTCGAAGCTGGTGACCCCGTAAAGCTGGTCGAGTTCCACCGCGCGGATGGGACCGGTATACATGCGGGCGGTTTCGAAAACCGGCCGCAGCCCATGGTGCCGCGCGAGGTCAAGCGCGGCCGCATTGGGCTCGGGTACGTCGAGGATGATTTCGCTCGGTCCCGCCAAATCCGCCAGCGCCCTGAACAGGGTGCGAGCAGTGGCGGCGTCTTGGGCGACCAGCGGGCCGATCTTGAAACCCTGCCGCGCCGGCCGGATTACGCCCCAGCCAGCCAACCGGCCATCCCTCACAACCGCCCGCCCCCGATGCCCGGGGGCGGCAATCCAGGCGCGCAGAAAGGCCGGGCGCGCAGCGGGAAAGATGGCGGCGTCGCTCGCGGCGACCTGCTCGAACGGAAGCCCCGCAAGGTCGACCGTTTCCTCACTCGGAGCCGGGCCGACGGACCCCGCAAAGCGGATATTGCGGTAGGCCAGACGGAACCCCTGCGACGCGTAGTTTTCCTGCTGCGCCAGCACGCCATCAAGGCCAATCGTGCGCGCCCCCGCATGCGCGATCCCGGCCTGCCACAGCGCCCAGCCGATCCCCTGCCCGCGCAGTCCCGGCCGCACGATGTAGAAGCCGAGAAAGGCAAAGCTCGCGTCGTAATTGACGACCGAGATCACGGCCGCCGGAGCGCCGTCCTGCTCCGCAACAAGGAAGCCCTCGGGATCCACGGCGCCGAAGCATGTGGCGTCGGAGAGACCGGGATTCCAGCCTTCCGCCGCGGCCCAATCGACCGCGAGCTGGATTTCATCCGAACGCAGAGAGCGAATATGAAGGGTGCTGGTCATGCTATCGCGGGGCTCATTCGAGAAGCGAGCTGGATCATGTTCAGCGAATTTGTCTTCGGCATAGCCATGAATGCCATCATGCTCGCGCATCTCGGCGCGACCCTCCTCTTCATCGAGATCGTCCGACCTTTCGAGAGCCGCTTTTCGGGAAACCCCGCCTCCGGCTTACCCCGCGGGCATCGTCATGTTCGGCTGGTCCACCGCCCCGCCGATCTAGGTGCTGCAGGTCAATCTCCCCACCTCACGGTAACGGAGCGGAGCAGGCGCTAGCTGAGGCGCGATACGCATTGGCGAACCACATCACTCCTGGGTGCAGGTGGCGATCGGCGCGGCGTTTTCACCTTTGGTGAGGTCATAGAGACTGCCGGTGTTGCCCTTGGTCCACCACACGAACCGATCCCCGGCATAGCGGGCGCCCGAAGCAGCCAGCACATTTGCCATCACTACGAATTCATCCTTGAAGGCCACCGTGGCCAAGGCGGTCGGCGGCGCATTGATATAGGTCGCCGTCAGCCCCTTCAGCGTATCGCACGTGTAACTGACCTTGGTGGTGACGACGGAACTACCCTTCGGGATGGGGATGACGATCTTGTCGGCAGCCTGCGCCGCAGCCATGCCGAGAAGAAGGCAGGGCAGAAGACCTATCAAACGGCGCATGGCGTTACTCCGGCCGGTTATGGAAGGCGTGCATGGACCTGTCACGCCGGCTTGTGATGTTCGTGCCAGTGACGGGCAATGTCGATCCGGCGCGGTATCCAGACCCGATCATGCCGGGCGATATGATCGATAAAGCGCTGCAAGGCGACGATGCGTCCCGGCCGCCCCACGAGGCGGCAATGCAGCCCGACACTCAGCATCTTCGGGGCCTCTGCCCCTTCGGCATAGAGCGCGTCAAAGCTGTCGCGCAGATAATTGAAGAACGGTTCGGCATTGCTGAATCCGGCAGGGATGGCGAAGCGCATGTCGTTGGTGTCGAGCGTATAGGGAATACTGAGATGAGGTCCCTTCGGCCCCTCCACCCAGAAGGGGAGATCGTCGGAATAGATGTCGGAATCATAGAGGAAGCCGCCCTCTTCCATCACGATCCGCCGCGAATGCACGGAGGTGCGGCCGGTGTACCAGCCGAGCGGACGTTCCCCCACGACCCGCGCGTGCAACTCCATGGCGGCGTCGAAATCCGCCTTTTCAGCCTCATAGCCGTGGTCGCGATAGTCGATCCATTTGAGACCGTGACTGGCGATCTCCCAGCCGGCCTCCTTCATCGCAGCGACCGCTTCCGGGTTACGCGCGAGCGCTGTGGTCACACCGTAGACCGTGACCGGCAGGTTGCGCGAGGTGAAGAGCCGCCACAGCCGCCAAAAGCCCGCGCGGGAGCCATATTCATAGATCGATTCCATGTTCATGTGGCGTTTGCCCGGCCAGGGCTGCGCCCCCACGATCTCCGAGAGGAACGCTTCGGAGGCGGCATCACCATGCAGGATGCAGTTCTCACCGCCCTCCTCGTAATTGATGACGAACTGAACGGCGATGCGCGCGCCTCCCGGCCATTTCGGATCCGGCGGATTGCGGCCATAGCCGATGAGGTCGCGAGGATAGGCGGAATCGATGTTGAACATGGAGGACGGCTCGGCTGCGTCGGCGGATGATCGCTTGCAGGCTAGCCGCTCTGCCGGCCGTAGGAAACTCGCGGCGGTGCGCTTTGTGCGCCGCTACTTCGCGGATGCGGCAGAAAACGAAAGATGGTCTCGACAAGCCGGGCCTGGCCGGTCTTCATGGGCCCACACAGCCTGAAGGTGTCTGATGTCGCTTCCCGATCCTAGCCTGCTCCTTGCCCGCGCGCCTGTCGTCCCGGTCGTCACGGTTCCAAGCGTCGCCGCCGGTGTGAAGCTTGCGCGCGCGCTCGTCGAGGGCGGCCTGCCGCTGATTGAAGTCACGCTGCGCACGCCCGTAGCGCTCGAATCCATCGCCGCGATTGCCGCCGAGGTGCCGGACGCCATCGTCGGTGCCGGCACGGTGACGCGGCCTGATCTGGTGCAGAAGTCCATCGATGCCGGCGCGCGGTTCCTGGTGAGCCCAGGCTGCCCGACGGCGCTGGCGGAAGCCTTGGCCGAAGCGCCGGTGCCGGTGATGCCCGGCTGCGCGACCGCGACCGAGGCCATGACGCTGCACGCCATGGGCTTTCCGGTCCTGAAGCTCTTCCCCGCCGAATCGGTCGGCGGTGCCAATCTCATAAAGTCGCTGGCCGGGCCGCTTCCGGATCTGCGCTTCTGCCCGACCGGCGGCATCGGCCCGGACAATGTCGGCAAGTATCTGTCGCAGCCGAATATCCTCGCCGTCGGCGGCTCATGGGTATGCCCCAACGAGGCGGTGAATCTCGGCGATTGGGAGCAGATCGTCGCGCTCTCCAAGGCCGCCGCGAAGCTTCACCGCGCCGCCTTCCCCGGCTGATCGCATCCATAAAAGGAAAGGCCCGCCGGACGCTGGGTTCCGGCGGGCCTTTCTTAATGGCGTGACGTTCAGAAGCGCAGCGGGCGTGCCTGCTTCACAGACGGAAGCTGCTGCACCTTGGCAAGCAGTTCCGCCGGCACGGCGCCATCGACTTCCACCAGAGCGATGGCATCGCCGCCCTGACGGTCGCGACCCAGCGCGAAGGTCGCGATGTTGATGCCGGCATCGCCCAGCAGGCTCGCGAAGCGGCCCACGAAGCCCGGCCTGTCCTCATTGGTTACATAGAGCATCGACGGACCAAATTCCGCGTCCACCTTGATGCCCTTGATGTCGACGATACGCGGACGACCATCGGCGAAGACCGTACCGGACACCGAGCGCTCCATCTCCTCGGTAACGACGGTGAGGGTGACGAGACTCTCATAGTCGCCGGCGACGTCTCGGGTGGTCTCCTCCACCACGATGCCACGCTCCTTGGCAACGCTCGGAGCGGAGACGACATTCACATCGGCCAGCGCCGGGCGGAGCAGACCGGCCACGGCGGCGGAGGTCAGCGCCTTGATCTTCAGCCCGGCCACCGCGCCATCATAGGTGATGCGGATCGTCTTGATATCCGTCTCGGTCAGTTGGCCCGCGAAGGAGCCGAGCTTTTCGGCGAGCTCAATGAACGGCTTGAGCCTGGGCGCCTCCTCGGCGGTGATCGAGGGGAAGTTCACCGCGTTGGAAATAGCTCCGCGAAGCAGATAGTCGCTCATCTGCTCGGCCACCTGCAAAGCCACATTCTCCTGCGCTTCCGACGTTGAAGCGCCAAGATGCGGGGTGCAGACGACGTTGGGCAGACCGAACAGGGGATTTTCCGTCGCCGGCTCCGTGATGAACACGTCGAAGGCCGCACCGGCCACATGGCCGGACTTCAGCGCCTCGGCCAGCGCCGCCTCATCGACCAGACCACCGCGCGCGCAGTTGACGATGCGCACGCCCTTCTTGGTCTTGGCGATGGCGTCGGCCGAGAGGACGTTCTTGGTCTTTTCAGTGAGCGGCGTATGCAGGGTAATGACGTCGGCACGCGCGAGCAGGTCGTCCAGCTCGACCTTCTCGACGCCGATGTCCAGCGCACGCTCCGGTGAGAGGAAGGGATCATAGGCGACCACCTTCATCTTCAAGCCGAGAGCCCGGTCAGCCACGATCGAACCGATGTTGCCGCAGCCGATGATGCCGAGCGTCTTGGCTGTCAGCTCGACACCCATAAAGCGGTTCTTCTCCCACTTGCCGGCCTGCGTGGAGGCATCGGCAGCGGGAATTTCGCGGGCGAGCGCGAACATCATGGCAATGGCGTGCTCGGCGGTGGTGATCGAGTTGCCGAAGGGCGTGTTCATAACGATCACGCCCTTGGCCGTCGCGGCGGGGATGTCGACATTGTCGACGCCGATGCCAGCGCGGCCAACGACCTTCAGCTTCTTGGCGTTGGCCAGGATCTTCGGCGTCACCTTGGTGGCCGAACGAATGGCGAGGCCGTCATAATCGCCGATGATCTCGGCGAGCTTGTCCTTGTCCTTGCCGAGGTTCGGCTGGAAGTCGACCTCGATGCCACGATCCTTGAAGATCTGCACGGCGGCCGGGGAAAGGGCGTCGGAAATGAGAACGCGGGGAGCCATGGTGGGGGTCCGTCCGATGGAATGAGATCGCCCTGTTGAGGCGGAATGAGGTCATCCCGCCGCTGGCGGGAGAGGACGACGAAGCGTTCGTCGGGCAAGACGCGTCGGTCACCGACAGGAGAATGGCCGGGAGAGAAAGCCATTTCGCCGCCGGGGATGGCGCCTCGTCCCTTCGTCGTCCCCTCGCGTCAGCGGCGGGAACGCACGACGAGGGATCAGGCGGCCTTCTTCAGGCCGAGCTTGGCTTCGGCATAGGCCCAGTCGAGCCAGGGCAGCAGCGCCGCAAGATCGGACGCTTCGACGGTGGCGCCCGCCCAGATGCGCAGACCAGCCGGCGCGTCGCGATAGGCGCCGATATCATAGGCGACACCCGCCTTCTCCAGCGCGGCGGCGAGCGCCTTGGCGAAAGCCTCCTGCGCGTCTGCGGGCAGGGCCTTGACCTCGGGATCGGCCACGACGAGGCAGACCGAGGTGTTGGAGCGCGTCGCCGGCTCCTGGGCGAGGAAGTCGACCCAATCGGTCTTGGCGACCCAGTCGGCCAGCACCTTGAAATTGGCGTTCGAGCGCGCGACGAGGCCTTCCAGACCACCGACCGACTTCGCCCAGTTCAGCGCGTCGATATAGTCCTCGACGCAAAGCATGGACGGTGTGTTGATCGTCTCGCCCTGGAAGATACCTTCGATCAGCTTGCCGCCCGAGGTCAGGCGGAAGATTTTCGGCAGCGGCCAGGCCGGCACATAGGTCTGAAGACGCTCCACAGCGCGCGGCGACAGAATGAGCATGCCATGCGCAGCTTCGCCACCGAGCACCTTCTGCCAGGAAAAGGTGACGACATCGAGCTTCGCCCAGTCGAGTTCCTGCGCGAACGCGGCCGAGGTCGCGTCGCAAATGGTCAGGCCCTGACGGTCGGCGGCGATCCAGTCGCCATTCGGCACACGCACGCCGGAGGTGGTGCCGTTCCAGGTGAAGACCACGTCATGGTCGAAATTCACCTCGGCAAGATCGGGAAGCTCGCCATAGCCCGCCTTGAGGACGCGGGCATCCTTGAGCTTGAGCTGCTTAACGACATCCGTCACCCAACCTTCGCCAAAGCTTTCCCAGGCGAGCAGGTCGACCGGGCGAGCGCCGAGCAGCGACCACAGCGCCATCTCGACTGCGCCGGTATCGGACGCGGGGACGATGCCGATGCGATAATCGGCGGGAATCTGCAGCACCTCACGAGTGAGGTCGATCGCCTGCTTGAGCTTGGTCTTACCGACTTTGGCGCGGTGCGAGCGGCCGAGCGGCGCGTCCCTCAAGGCCTCCAGCGTCCAGCCGGGACGCTTGGCGCAAGGACCAGATGAAAAATTGGGATTCGCCGGCTTCGCCGCCGGCAGAGCGTTCATCGTCATTTTAGCCATCCTCTCAGATGGACGTCCCACGGTGGGGTGGGATAGCCCGGACGAGGATTTACCGCCGCGGCCGTGCGTGCGCAAGCAGATTTTTGGCGGCGCTTCCGGCCAGCGTTACGGCAACCATCCCGGCGCATAGCCGTTAGCGTGTCGAACGCCACAACGCTCGCCATGACACGGAGGACATCATGGAAGCCCTCTATGGTATTTTCATCATCCTGCTGATCGGCGCCCTCGCCTACGGCATCCACCAGTCCAACATGCGGCGGCGGGAGAAGGGTGAGATCCTTCCCGAGGAAAAGGTCGATAGGATGCCGTGATAGTCGGCTCGGGTGACGTAAGCGCGACCGATCAGTCCAGTAGATAGCGCGCGCCGACGCGGACTTCGTGCGCGCTCTGCTGGAGATCGGGCAGTCCGCCGCCGAGGTCCACGTTCTCGATGGTCAGGTAGCGATAGCCGACATCGATCTGCCAGTTCGGCGCCACCGCCACCGCGGCGCCCGCCATAAGCGCCCAGGCGACACCCCAGCCATCGGTGTGTCCGATATCCGTCCCGAGAATGGCGACGTCTGTCAGCGATACATAGCCAGCACCGACGCCGGCGCCGACATAGGGAGTGAAGCCCTTCCAACTGCCGAGGTCGACATAGATGTTGGCCAGCGCCGTCGCGGCACTGAAATCGGCCGAAAGTCCGCCTGCGTTACTCTCAGCTTTGCCGCGATAATCCGCCGTCACATCGACGCGCAGCCAGTCACTCAGTCGGACACCCGCGCCGAGCCCGATGAGCCAGGCATCGTCCATCGCGGCAGGCCCCGGAGCGAAGTCGAGTTGCGACCAATCCGGAACCTCGTTGACGACATAGCCGATGTCGCCACGCAGATACCAGCCGCTCTCATCCTCAATGACCGGTGCCTTCGCCAGGAGATCGTCGGCTTCGCTGCCGAGGTCCGCCGCTCTTGCGCCCGCGAACGCCAGCAGAGCCATCCCGGTCGCCAGACCGGATGCCCGTGCCAAAGACCACAGAAACTTGAGACGACTCATCCACCCACTCCGGCGATAGCCGGGAGCCCCGGCTGACCTCGCTGAGTGGGAACAGTCGCAGCCAAACTTTAAGGAGCGCTTAACCTTAACGTTTGCTCACCATCGAGCCGGGTGTCACCCTTGCCGGGCCGCGCGGGCAGCTGCCTCAAGATGCGGCGTCAGGGCAGGATCCAGCTTCAAGGCCATCGCAAGGCGGGCGAGGAAGGCCCGCTCGGAACTTGTGTCGGCCTCGATCGCCAGAAGCGCCGCGAGATAAACCTCCGCCGCCTCCTCGGGGGTCGTTACCGCGCGGGCCAAAGTCTCCACCGTCGCGGGATTCGCGAGTTCGGCGGTAAGGAAACGCTCGGCCTCGTCGAGTTGCGCGCCCTGCTCGTTCAGCTTGCCGCTGATCGCGACGCGCTCCCGCTCGTCGATGTGCCCGTCGGCCAGCGATGCCGCGATCATCGTACGCAACAGCGTTACCGGCAGTTCGGTGCGGTCGGCCTGGGCCGGGTTGAAGGGCGAGTCGGGCGGCGGCAGCGTCGCGCCATGGCTCGGCAGCGGTGTCGCGGACTGCTGCGGCTGCTGCCCCTGCTGGTAGTTCTGATAAGCCTTGTAGGCCAGCGTGCCGACGAGAGCGAGGCCGCCAAGCGCGACGGCGTTCTTGGCGACCTTGCGGCCCGACTTGTTGCCCAAAACGAGCGAGACCAGGGCGCCGGCCGCCGCGCCGGAAGCGAGCGATCCACCATTGTTGGAAAGATAGCCCTTGGCTTGGCTGAGCATATCGCTGCCGCCCGCACCCTTTTGCCCGAGCGCGCTCGCGACATCGGACAGTCCACCGAGAAATCCGCCAGACGACACAGGGGCCGGGCTGCCGCCCGTCGGTGCCGGTACGCCGCCCCCGGTACCGATCTGCGGCGCGAGGAACTGGTCGAGAAGGCGCTTGGCGTCGAAACTGCCGCTGTTGAACATCGTGTATCCCGCTATCGATCTGTCTTTACCGAAGTAGGGATGCTTCGTGGCTTCCGCAAGGAAAGGCCAAAGCGAGCGGTCACCTCCGCGTGATCCTGCGAGACGGGCGCCTGTCGCATCTATTGTCGTTTCTGTTCAACGTGCCCGCCGAAACAATGCTCGCGGGTCGGCGCCGTCTGCGCGAGCTTAGGCCATCATCCGTCAGACGACGTCACGTCGGAGGCCAATTTGCAGAAATTCTCCGGCCTTGAGCTCTTCCGCCGCGCGCTCGGCGGCCACAAGAGCTGGCAGCCCCAGTGGCGCAATCCCGAGCCCAAGCCCGAATATGACGTCGTCATCATCGGCGCGGGTGGCCACGGCCTTGCGGCGGCCTATTACCTCGCGAAGGAACACGGCATCACCCGTGTCGCCGTGCTTGAGCGCGGCTGGCTCGGCGGCGGCAACACCGGGCGCAACACCACGATCGTGCGCTCGAACTACCTCTTCGACGAGAGCGCCGCGCTTTACGAGCATGCCGTGAAGCTGTGGGAAGGCCTGTCGCAGGATCTCAACTACAACGTCATGTATTCCGCGCGCGGCGTTCTCATGCTCGCCCACAACATTCATGACGTGCAGAGCTTCAAGCGTCACGTTCATGCCAACCGGCTGAATGGTGTCGACAATGAGTGGCTGACCGCGGAGCAGGTCAAGGAATTCTGCCCGCCGCTGAACATCTCCTCGATGCGCTATCCAATCCTCGGTGGCGCGCTGCAGCGGCGCGGCGGTACGGCGCGGCACGATGCGGTGGCCTGGGGCTTTGCCCGCGCGGCCGATTCCCGCGGCGTCGACATCATCCAGAACTGCGAAGTCACCGGCATCCGGCGCGGCACGGACGGCGCGGTGGAGGGGGTCGAGACATCGCGCGGCTTCATCAAGACCAAGAAGATCGGCGTCTCGGCCGCCGGGCACACCAGCGTCGTGATGGCGATGGCGGGGATGCGGATGCCGCTGGAAAGCTACCCGCTGCAGGCGCTGGTGTCCGAGCCCGTCAAGCCGGCCTTTCCCACCGTCGTGATGAGCAACACCATCCACGCCTATATCTCTCAGTCCGACAAGGGCGAGATGGTCATCGGCGCCGGCACGGATGCCTACACCTCTTACTCCCAGCGCGGCGCGCTGCACATCACCACCCACACGCTGGATGCCATCTGCGAACTCGTTCCCCAATTCCGCCGGCTGCGCATGCTGCGGAACTGGGGCGGGATCGTCGACGTGACGCCCGACCGTTCCCCCATCATCGCCAAGACACCTGTACCGGGCCTTTATGTAAATTGCGGTTGGGGCACGGGCGGCTTCAAGGCGACGCCGGGCTCGGGCAACGTGTTCGCGCATACCATCGCCAAGGATGCGCCACACCCGATCAACGCCCCCTTTACGCTGGAGCGGTTCCGCGACGGCTTCCTGATCGACGAGGCGGCCGCAGCCGCCGTCGCGCACTGAGCGAGGACGCGATGCTCATCATCAACTGTCCCTGGTGTGGCGCCCGGCCGGAGCTGGAATTCCGCTATGGCGGGGAAGCGCACATCGCCCGTCCGGCCGACCCCTCGTCCCTCACCGACGAGGAATGGGCCAACTTCCTTTACAACCGCACCAATCCCAAGGGCTTGCACGCCGAACGCTGGCGCCATGTCCACGGCTGCGGGCGCTTCTTCAACGCCGTGCGCGACACGGTCAGCGACTTCTTTGTCGTCACTTACAAGGCCGGCGAGGCGCGCCCGGACAACGCGGGAGATCAGGTAAAATGACCAACCGCTTCCGCACCGCCGCTGGCGGCCGCATCGACCGTACCGCCCCGGTGTCCTTCCGCTTCGACGGGAAGACCTACACTGGCTACAAAGGCGATACGCTGGCATCGGCGCTCATCGCCAATGGCGTCCATCTCATCGGCCGCTCGTTCAAGTACCACCGCCCGCGCGGCATCATCTCGGCGGGATCGGACGAGCCGAACGCGCTCGTCGAGGTCAGCCGCGACGGCGCCCGCGCCGCGCCGAACCTGCGGGCCACGCAAGTCGAGATCTATGAGGGTCTGCAGGCGCAAAGCCAGAACCGCTGGCCGACCCTGGCGTTCGACGCCGGCGCGATGAACGACCTGTTCTCGCCCTTCCTGCCGGCGGGCTTCTACTACAAGACCTTCATGTGGCCGGCGGGCGCGTGGAAGCGCTTCTACGAGCCGAAGATCCGCGCCATGGCCGGTCTCGGCAAGGCGCCGACCCTGCCGGACCCCGACCGCTACACCCAGAACTACGCCTTCTGCGACGTCCTCGTGGTCGGCGCCGGCCCGGCAGGCCTCGCCGCGGCGCTTGCGGCGGCGGAGAGCGGCGCCCGCGTTATTCTCTGCGACGAGCAGGCCGAACTCGGCGGCTCGCTGCTGGCAGAAATCGGGTCGAGCATTGACGGGCAGCCGGCCCAGCTCTGGCTGGAGCAGACGCTGGCGCGCCTCGCGCAGCACGCGAATGTGACGCTGCTGCCGCGGACCACCGCTTTCGGCTATTTCCCGCACAACATGATCGCGCTGGCCGAGCGCGTCAGCGAGCATCTGGCGGTGCCCGACCGCGATCTTCCCCGCGAGCGGCTTTGGCAGGTGCGGGCGACGGAAGTCATTATCGCCACCGGCGCGCATGAGCGGCCGCTGGTCTTCCCTGACAACGACCGGCCGGGCGTAATGCTCGCCGATGCCGGCCGTACCTATGT
>JAEZMI010000429.1 GCA_023414975.1 Pseudomonadota bacterium
GATCTTCTTCGGGCAGGAACGACGATGGCAGGCGGACGAACAGCCAGCCCATGCCAAGCCCAATGATGAGGAAAACGACCAGCGCGCGGCCCGAGCGGGCGATGATGCCGGCGGTGCCGCGCCTATAAGCTTCGGTGGTGCGATCGAAGCCACGGTTGAAGGCGCCGAAGATGCCGCGCTGCTTGGCGCCATGCTTGGCCGGCTTGAGGATGGTCGCGCACAAGGCCGGCGTCAGGATCAGCGCCACCAGCACCGACAGGATCATGGCGGTGACGATGGTCACCGAGAACTGCCGATAGATCACGCCGACCGAGCCGCCGAAAAACGCCATCGGCAAGAACACCGCGGACAGGACGGTCGCGATGCCGACCAGCGCCCCGGTGATCTCATCCATCGACTTGAGCGTCGCTTCCCGGGCCGAAAGACCTTCCTCCTCCATGACGCGTTCGACATTCTCGACCACGACGATGGCGTCATCGACCAGCAGGCCGATCGCCAGCACCATGGCGAACATGGTCAGCGTGTTGATGGAATAGTCGAAAACAGCGAGCACGCCGAACGTGCCCAGGAGCACGACCGGCACGGCGATTGTCGGAATGATGGTGGCGCGAATGTTCTGCAGAAAGACGAACATCACCACGAATACGAGCACCACGGCCTCGATCAACGTGTGCACCACGCTCTCGATCGACAGCACAACAAAGGGCGTCGTGTCATAGGGGTAGACCACCTCGACGCCTTCGGGGAAGGTCGCGGAGAGCCGCTCGATCGTCGCCTTCACCGCCTCCGCCGCGCTGATGGCGTTGGCACCGGTGGCGAGATTTATCGCGAGGCCCGCTGCCGGCTTGCCGTTATATTGCGAGGTCGTGGTGAAGCTCTCAGCCCCGAGCTCGACGGTGGCAACATCGTTCAGCCGCACCAGCGAGCCGTCGGTCTGGCTCTTGAGGATGATGTTGCGGAACTGCTCGGCGGTCTGCAGACGCGAGCGAGCCGTGACAGTGGCGTTGAGCTGCTGGCCGCGAACCTGCGGCAGGCCACCGAGCTGACCGGCGGAGACCTGCGTGTTCTGGGCCTCCAGCGCCGTCGAGACGTCGCCCGGCATGAGCTGATACTTGGCCAGCTTGTCGGGATCGAGCCAGATGCGCATCGCGTAGCCCGCGCCGAAGAGCTGCGTCGAGCCCACGCCTTCCACGCGCTTCAGCGTGTCCGAAAGCGTGGAATCCACGTAGTCGGCAAGGTCGACCGAGGACATCTTGCCGTCCGCCGACACGAAGCCGATCACCATCAGGAAACCATCGGACGCCTTGGCAACCTCAATGCCGGAATTCTGGACGATCGTCGGCAACTGCGAAGTCACCAGCTGCAGCTTGTTCTGCACCTGCATCTGGGCGACGTCGGGATCGGCGGCGCCGGTGAAGGTCAGAGAGATGCTGGCCTGTCCGGTCGACGTCGACGTTGCCGACATGTAGTCGAGATTGTCGATGCCGGTCATGCCTTGCTCGATGATCTTGGTCACCGAGTTCTCGACGGTCTGCGCATCCGCTCCGGGATAGCTGGCTGAAATCTGCACCGTCGTTGGCGCGATCTGCGGATATTGCGCGATCGGCAGGCTGTTCAGCGCCAGAAGGCCGCCGAGCATGATGAGGATGGAGATGACCCAGGCAAAAACCGGGCGGTTGATGAAGAAGCGCGACATCACCAGCCTCAGTTCGGCGTACTGGTGGAGGCGACAGCGCCGCCCTCGGCAATGGTGCCGCTCGTCGGCGCCGCGGATTGCTGGCCGCGCTCCTTGACCTCGCCCGTCGTGTCATCGACCACGACGTCGATGGCGGTGACATCCTGCCCGCTGCGCACGAACTGACTGCCTTCGACCACCACGCGATCACCATCGCCAATGCCCGCTTCGACCAGCCAGTTATTGCCGACGCTGCGCCCGACGGTGAGAACGCGCTGCTCGATCTTGTTCTCCGCACTCAACACCAGCGCGACCGGCTCGCCCTTGGTGTTGCGGGTGACGCCGCGCTGGGGAACCAGGAAGCTGTTGGGCGCGACGCCCTCTTCGACGATGGCGTGGACATACATGCCGGGCAGCAGCAGCCGTTCCGGATTGGGGAATTGGGCACGCACGAAATAGGTACCGGTGGTCTCGTCGACATAGGCCGAGGAGAATTCCAGCGTGCCGGGATGAGGATACATGCTGCCGTTGTCGAGCCTCAGCCGCACCGAGACGTTGTCACCGTTGATCTTGATGCGACCTTCGCGGATCGCCTCGCGCAGATTGAGCAGGTTGGTGCTGGACTGGGTGACGTCGACATTGATTGGGTCGAGCGTACGGATTGTGGTCAGCGCCGTATCTTGGCTGGCTGTCACCAACGCACCGGGTGTCAGCGCAGATTTGTCGATCCGTCCGCCGATCGGCGCGGTGATCCTGGTGTAGCCGAGATTTATGCGAGCGGTGTCGACGCTCGCTCGCGCTGCGGCGACCTCGGCTTTGGCCTGCGCCAGCGAGGCGATGGCGTCGTCATTGTCCTGCTTGCTTACCGCATTCTGCTTGATCAGGCCTGCATAGCGCTCGACCTTGGCCTCGGCGCTGGGCACCGCCGCCTCGGCCTTCTGTAGGCTGGCGACGGCACTGTCATAAGTGGCCTGATAACTCGCCGGCTCGATCTGGTAGAGCGGGTCGCCGGCCTTGACCTCGCCTCCTTCCTGAAAAAGCCGCTCCTTGATAAGGCCGCCGACCTGCGGCCGGACTTCGGCGATCAGCGAGGCCGACGTGCGCCCAGGCAGTTCGGCAGTGATGGCCACTGATTGCGGATGGACGGTCACGACACCGACCTGGGTGCGACCCGGGGCGCCCGACGTACGGGGGCCCGCATTGTCCTTCCCGTCGCAGCCCACCAGCGCCAGCGCGAGGAGAACGGGCACGGAGACTTTGGCCAAGCGGCCCTGGAGACGTGACATCGCAACCGATCGCATTTAGGGTACTTATCAGTACCCATATTTCGCAATCGGCTGGATTGTCAATTGTGTTACGCCTGCCACACCGATCATCGCCTCGCGGGAAACGTTGCTTTGGCCTCCGACGAAACCGAACCTTCCACTGTTTCCCGCTCTCGGGGGCGCCCCAAGCTGGCCCCGGACGCTGCCCGTCGTGACGAAATCGTCGCTGTGGCGATGCAGATGTTTCAGGAAGAGGGATATTCCCGCCTGACCACGGACGCGGTGGCAGCGCGATGCCGCATGTCGAAGCGCACGCTCTACCAGCTGTTTCCCAGCAAGGCGGCGCTGTTAACGGCCATCATCGACCAGCACCGGACCCTCATGATCCGGCTGCCGGCGGATTACGATGACGTGCCGCTCGACCAGGCGCTGGACCTGATCTTCGGCAACGAGATCGATGACGCCGCAGATCAGGAACGTTTCGCTTTCCTGCAACTGCTGTTCGTCGAAGCGGTGCGGCATCCCGAACTCGATCAGATCGCAGAAACGCATGGGAGGGGCGTCGTGCTGCAATTGCTCGGCGACTGGATCGCCCATGAATGCCGTCGCGGGCGCCTCGACGTCCCCGATCCGAAAGATGCGGCGCGCATGCTGATGGATTTGGTGGCTGGTTCGATCGCGCGTGGTCGCGATGGACAGATTGACTGGCAAGGCAGCGGCAAGCGCAAGGCTTATGTTCGGGAGTGCATTCGCCTGTTCCTGAACGGAGCGCAATCGGCCCGCTGACCCAGCGGATTTATGACCGCGCGTTCGATTGGCACTCCATTTGCGTCCAAAACCGGACGCGACGCGCGGCCGCTTGGGGTCGATCTCTGCCACTGGTCACGCATGACCATATGTCTGCTTCTCGTTTGACAGGGCGTTGGCCGTCTTCGACTGACCATAGGCGACCCATTTGTCGTAGCGACGAACCCGGAAGTCGATGTCCTCGAAGTCGATCCCCGATATCTGGTGGCCGCGTGAGGAGACGCTGACGACGCGGGCGCCTTCGGCCGCGGCAAGCGCGGGCCAGAGGCCTAGCGTGAGACGGAAGTGGCCGAGATGGTTTGTCGCGAACTGCGCCTCATGCCCCCTCGGCGTCCTGCATGAATTGGCACGCCGTACGGGAAGATGTGCCTTGAGAGATGGAACGTTGGAGGGCGCAACGTGTGACGCCGATGCCTGATCACTGTGCCCACGAAGGCGCGTCCGCCCCGACGGCAAGTGCCCGCGCGACATGGCGAAGCTTGTCGGGATTGCGGGTAATGTAGATCGCGGTGATCTGGCCGCCTTCGATGGCGAGGGCCGTTGTCTGGAGCACGTCGCCCCGCTCGCGGCTGACATAGCCGGGCAACCCGTCGATCCAGGCGGTTTCAAGCAGTTGCGCCCAGCCTTCCCCCCATTTTCGCCGCACTCCCTCATAAAGCCGCAGGAGGCGGTCCAATCCCGTGATGGGGTTTATGAACGCCAGAACCTTGCCGCCGCCGTCCGCACGCAGCACCACGTTCTCGGCAAGAAGCGTGCGCAACGTTGCCGTGTCGCCATTGGTCGAGGCCGCGAAGAAGGCGCGCGCGATCCGCTCGCCCTCTTCGCGCCCCACCGGGAAGCGCTGACGCGCAGCCTGAATGTTTCGGCGCGCCCGGACGGCAAGCTGGCGCACGGCTGCGGCTTCCCGGTCGAGCGTTTCCGCCACCTCGCCGAGCGGCACGCCGAAGACGTCGTGGAGGAGGAAGGCCGCCCTTTCCAACGGTGACAAGCGCTCGAGGGCCATCATCAATGTCAGCGTCAGGTCGTCCTCCGCCGGGCGGTCTTCCTCGGTTTCCACGAGAGGCTCGGGCAGCCAGGCGCCGACATAAGTCTCCCGGCGGGCACGTGCCGACTTCATCTCATCCAGGCAAAGCCGGGTGACGACGCGCGCAAGGAACGGATAGGGGGCCGCGACACTCTTTCGGTCCGCGGCGGCCCAGCGCAACCATGCGTTCTGCACGACGTCCTCGGCTTCGCTGCGGGAGCCAAGCATGCGGTATGCGATGCGCAGGAGCCGCGCCCGATGGGTCTGGAAGATGTCCGTGGCGTCGTCTGCCTGCCGCATGTGCGTTTCCTCGACAGTGATTTTGCCCTTGGGATGATGGTCGCGGACGCCTCGCGCCGCCACCGTACACCGGTTCCTACGGCCGGTCCGGCGTCGTCAGTTCGGTGTCGTCCGTATCCACGACGAACACGGCAAGGAGTTTGGACGGCGCGGTGTCACTCGCGTTGGCGCTGACGCCGTGATGGTCGCCCGGCATTTCGACGAAGCTCTCGCCGACGCGAAAGACCTTTTCCGGTCCTCCATTGATCCGGCTGCGCACCGCTCCCTCGATCACGGTCGCCGTGATGAAAGCTGATGCCGCGTGGGTGTGGGACGGCGAGGAGCCACCCGGACCATACTCGACCAGAACGCCGCGCAGGCTCTTGCCCGGAACGGAAGGTAGCGGATGGTCGAAGATCGTCGTGACGCGCGCCTCGCCCCTGGCGACATCGGCCGCCATGGCGGGAACGGCAGTGAGGGATAGCAGGGCTCCCAGCAGGAATGTCTTGAACACGGAAAGGGTCCTTCTCGGTGGGCGGGAAAACGCATCGGATTCAGGCGGCAGCGAGCCAGGTCTCGAAGCGCGTTGGTCCAAGGCGTGCCGCTTCGGCATGCTCCGGGACAAGCGAGCCGGTCTCGAGCGCGGCGCCGAAGTAACGCGCCGTCCTGTCGGCCTCGACCTCCCGAACGTCGCCGTTCGCGGCGATGCGACGGGCCACGAAATCACGGAAAGGCAGGCGGTCGGGCCCAGCGATCTCGATGGTCGCGTTACGCGGCGGAGCGAGCGCGACGTTGGCAAGGGCTGCCGCGACATCGGCGGCAGCGATGGGCTGGAAGTCGGCGTCGGGTACGACGAGGCGGTCGCCCTCGACCGATGCTTGCGCGATGGTGGCGACGAACTCGAAGAACTGGGTCGCCCGCACAATGGTGAAGGGAACGCCCGAGCCCTTGATCAGCCGTTCCTGCGCAACCTTCGCCCGGAAATAGCCGTTTCCCTCAACGCGATCCGTGCCAACAATCGAGAGGGCGACGTGATGACTTACGCCCGCCTCGCGCTCGGCAGCGAGAAGGTTGCGGCCCGAGCGCTCGAAAAAGTCGAGCACCGCCGCATCTTCGAAGGAAGGCGAGTTCGAGACGTCCACGACAACGTCGGCGCCGGCAAGGACCTCGGCCAGGCCTTCACCCGTCAGCGCGTTCACGCCGGTGCTGGGCGAAGCCGCGATGGCTTCGACCCCGTGTCGCGATAGTTCAGCCGTAAGGCGACGACCGATGAGGCCGCTTCCACCAATCACCACGATCTTCATGGTTTGCAACTCCCTGTCTAGCAATGGATCGGGCGGCACTTGCCGCTTTCAGGTGTCCGCCGACGACAAGGACGAGACGTGTTGGCCGGATGTGACATCCCCCGGAAAAATAGGCGACGCCGACACGGAGAATGCCGCCACCGACAGAGCAACCGCGGCGGAGGCGGGACGGCTGTGGCGCCGCCACTGAGGCGCGAGTGAGCCGACTAGGGCGTCGCCTGGACCGGGAGGCGAAACGGCGCCCCAAGCCGATTGAAGGCGTTCATCGCCGCGATGGTGATCGTGAGATCCACAAGGTCCTTCGGCGCGAAGGCGGCGCTGGCTGCGGCGTAGGCTTCATCGGAGGCGTGCGTCTCGCTGACCAGCGTGACCTCCTCAGCCCAGGCGAGAGCGGCGCGGTACTGTTCAGAAAACAGATGGGGCACTTCATCCCAGACCGGAACCAGGACGACCTTTTCGAGAGGCATCGTTTTGAGCAGGTCGCGCGTATGCAGGTCGATACAGTGCGCGCAGCCGTTGATCTGCGACACCCGCAGGAAGACGAGGTGGATCAGCTCATGGGGCAGGTCGGTGGCCGTGGTGATGTAGTGGTGGATGCCATAGAACGCTTTGGCTCCCTGCGGGGCCACCTCGTTCCAGACCAGCCGGTTATTCTCGCTCATGTCTCGTCCTCGTGCTCGGAACGCCGGAGATCGACGTTCGAGACCATGACGAGCCGAGCGCCCGGATGTGACATGCCACGCTGCATTTCCCACGAAGCAGCTCCTATCGCAGCTTGGCGCTTCGTCCGGGTGCAAGCAGCCGGACGCGTTAATCGAAGACTGTCATGGGAGCGGCTTCAGAACGGAGGCTGTCTGCACGGCGGCCCCGAAAACCGGCTGGTCCGCTCCCGGCCCCCAATTGCGCCATTGCGCAGGTGATGGGGATCTCCCACTGCGATGATTGGCTTGGGAGCGGAAAACCACCTGTCCGCTTCCGGGCTTTATGAGCCGGAAGCGGACATGATCGGCGAAGTGCGCTTGGTTTCAGACCTGACCCATACCACCGTCGACGCAGAGTTCCGCGCCGGTGATGAAGCTGGCCTCGTCGCTCAGGAGGAACAGCGTGGCGGAAGCGACCTCGTCGGGGGTGGCGGCGTGCCCTTGAAGCCGGCGCGCTGGACGATGGCGGCATCATCCGAGGTAGCGTGGATATGTTGCCTGCCGGTCGGTCTCGGGGGGGTGGAAAACCGACTGGCAGGTTTCAGGCGGTCACACCGGAAAGGTGTCATTGGCCCAGCGAACGGGTCGGGGCGACCTCCGATCGGCGGCCCGTCAACGCGGCACGTCCAGCCCTTGCGGAACGCTGGGCCGAAGACCGATGTTCCGGCCCAGCGCGGCCGCGGCGCGAAATCCGATCCTGCGCGCGGATATACGTCCCCGTTCACGAAAATGTAGAGCCTTTCCCTCAGTTTACCTCATCTCCTGTTGCGTGAGGCGTACATGAACCCGGGCTCAACATCTAAGGCCACAATATCCCGCCGAGGCGCGCTTCTGGCGGGTGCTGCGTCGCTGGCCGCGGCGGCGCTTCCGAACCCGGTTCGCGCGTTGGCAACCAATGGGCCGCGCAAGATACTCGTGCTCGGCGCCGGCATGTCCGGCCTGACGGCGGCGCTGTCGCTGCTGCGGCGCGGGCACGACGTCACCGTCATCGAGGCGCAGGATCGCATCGGCGGCCGGCTGCTGTCGCTGCCGCTGGGCGACGGCATGTTCACCGAGGCTGGCGGCGGCCATTTCCGCTCCAACATGCCCTATGTACTCAACTACATCAGGCAGTTCGACCTGCCGCTGCTGGCGCTCAATGACGGCCTGCCGCGCTATCTCGTGGACGGCCAGACCGGGGACGCCGCGCATCTCGACGCCTGGCCCTGGAAGCTGGCACCGGAGGAGCGCAATGTCAGCGTGTCGAGCACGCTGAACCGTTATCTCGAGCGCGCCGGTTTTGACACCGACACCGCGCTCGACGCGCGCTGGCCGGACCCGGACGTGATGTCCCGGATCGACAACATGACGCTGTCCGATCTCATTCGCGGCGTGGGCGCGTCGGACGGCTACTGCAAGCTGCTCAACGCCCATGCCGGCCCGTTCACCACCGTCTCGCACGCGCTCGCCATGATACCGCGCGTCGCCTACCATTTCGGCGACAAGAACCTGTTCCGCATCGAGGGCGGCAATAACCGCCTGCCGGTGGCTATGGCGCACGCGATCGGCCTCGAGCGCATCAAGCTCGGCTCGGCGGTTGCCGAGATCGATCAGAGCGGCTCGACCGTTCGGGTGACGACGCGCGACGGCCGCGACTTCCAGGGCGACGCGGTGATTTCCACCATCCCCTTCAGCGTCATCGGCGACGTCAAGGTCACGCCGGGCTGGTCAGCGGATAAAACCCGGCTGTTCCGGGAAATGGAGTGGGATAAGACGGTCAAGGTCATCGTCAAGACCCGCACACCGTCCTGGCTCGCCAAGGGCGTGCATGGCTGGCCGATGGCCGGCGGCGACCGGCCGTGGGAGCGCGTCATCGATATCACTGGTAACGAGCCCGGCGGCCATGGCAGCGTTTTCTTCTATCTCAATGGCCCCAATGCCGAGGCGGCGCTCAAGCAGCCAAAGGCGGAGCGCGCGCGCTGGGTGTTCGACCAGTTCCAGGCCGACATGCCCGATCTGATCGACGAGGCCATGTCGATGGAGTCCTTCGCCTGGAGCGAGCAACCCTGGATCAAGGCCTCGTTCGGTGGCCCGCCCATTGGCGGCGGCTGGATGATCGGGGAATGTGCCAAGCCCGAGGGACGCATCCACTTCGCCGGTGACTTCACCACGCTCAAGATGGGCTGGGTCGAAGGCGCCATTGAATCCGGCTTGCGCGCGGCGCGCCAGATCGACAGTGCCGCCCGGCCGGAGGGCAGCGTGCGGATTCGGCAGGAGTTCGACTCCGCTAAATGACCACGACGGTTAGTCGTCTTGGTCCTGCTGGCTGCTCGAGCCTATCGGCAACATCCCGCCGGCCGAAGCCGAGGAACGGCAATACGTCATGCTCGGTGAGCCAGCCATGGCGGCGTGACTTAAACCAAATGGCCTCCGGTGAAGCCGTGGCGGTTCGGTTTCGGCCTCGGACATTCATCGACGATATGTCCGCTTCTAGCTTGAACTCCCAAATGGCGGACAGTCTGCTGCCGCCCCCAAAGCGGCGCGCATCAATTTCACTCGGACGGCAACGCGATAACGCTTTTCGCGCAATGCACACGACAACGGCTATTGGCACTATCGGCACACGGGGCGCGCAAAAAAAACGGGACTGGCCGCTACCCTTTTCACCTGACTTGTCTCGCCAGGGGGATGACCTTGCCGCCCTCTCGTAGGGCGTCGAGATGATCTGCCCACCACGCCATCATCTTCGCGCGTTCATTCTCTAGTCGTCGCCGCGGTCCTATGCCCGCCGGACATCGTTCGCCTCGACATGAGCCAATTGCCTCTCGAGGACATCGGGATGCGATGACAGGCTTTGGTTCAATATGGTGGAGGCTGTGGCGCGAAAGCCGTGGACCGTTGCCTCATCCTTTCCGTAGCCAAGGCGCCTGAGCTTGGATCCAGTGGGTGTAACGAGAAGATGCAGCCCGCCTCCATCTGACAGCTTGAAGGACTTATCACCGCCCTTAGCCTGCCGGATCGCGACATCTGTCAATGGCATTCGCGGCGCCCCCTGTTGGCATCGCGATTTGTTGGCATCCGCGCCTGCCAACAACCATGCCAACAAGTTTCACGGATGCCAACGAGCCCCCAGAACCGCTAGGAGCTTCGAAACTGGCCCAACATCAATGAATTTCAGAGTTTGCGAGCTTCGGCGAGCTGCCTAAAGCGAGGAAATGGTGCCCAGGGCCGGAATCGAACCAGCGACACTGCGATTTTCAGTCGCATGCTCTACCAACTGAGCTACCTGGGCGTAGCCGGCGACGGCTTTGGCCGTGCGGAGCGGGCGGGTTATAGAGTCTCGCTCCGCGCCTGTCCATAGACCCCCTGGACGAAAATGCCGGCTTTTCCCCAGCCCTTACGCGGATCTCGCTCATCGCGCGTCTGGCGCGGCTCACGAGCGCCGGCCCGCCCTGGTAGCGCTGCCGGTGGCAGCGGGGCGCGGTAGGCCCGTGACGCAGGCACCGGGCCGTCCCGCGGCGGCCGGCATTGGCACCTTCAGCGGATGAACTCGACCGTGTCGAGCGAGATGAGCTGGCTTCCCTGGTAATTGCCCTCGTGCAGCCGGCAGAGCATGAAGCGGTCGGCCACCTCGATGGGCCCGTAGGCGGTGATGAGTTCGCCGCTGCGCAGCTTGATGGTCAGAGCGTGCTTGCGGTCATCCTTGGCCACCTCCTTGAGCAGGTCGCAGATGGTTCGGTCGCTGGTGCAAATGTTCATGGTGGTCCTCCCGGGGGTCCGCCGTCCGGATCGGCCTGCGCCGTCCGCGGCTATTTTGGACACCAACAGGGCGGGAACCATCCGGTTCCCTACCGACGCAGGGCAGGCACGCAGGGTAGGCACGCACACCTCAGCCGGCGAGGCGCCGCGCCCGGCGCTTGCGCAGCACGGCGATGACGGCGAGCGCGATGAGGATGACCGCCATGGAGAACACCGTCGTCACCGTGCCGAGCGCGTAGAGCACGGGCGTCGTGACATTGGTGGTCATGCCGTAGATTTCCAGCGGCAGCGTGTTGAAGGTGCCGGCGGTCATCAGCGAGCGGGCGAATTCGTCATAGGACAGGGTGAAGCCGAAGAGGCCGACGCCGACGAGGCTCGGCAGGATGATCGGCAGCACCACATGGGCGAAGGTCTGCCACGGGCTGGCGCCGAGGTCGCGCGCGGCCTCTTCATAGGCGGGGTTGAAGCGGTTGAACACCGCGAACATGATGAGCAGGCCGAAAGGCAGCGTCCAGGTGAGATGGGCGCCGAACCCCGAGGAGTACCACGCCGTCTCCAGTCCCAGCACGTTGAAGGCGAGGCCGATGCCGAGCGAGACCAGGATGGACGGCACGATCAGGCTGGCGATGGTGAGGTAGAACAGCGGACCGGAACCGAGGAAGCGCCGCCGAAACGCCAGCCCCGCCAGGAGAGAGACGACCACGGTCGTGAGCATGGTCATCACGCCCAGCATCAGCGAGCGCGAGAACGCCCCGCCGAAATCGCCCACCGCCTGCTGCTCGAACAGCAGGTTTTCGAACCAGCGCAGCGAGACCCCGTTCATCGGGAAGGTCAGCCCGCCATTCGGCCCCTGGAAGGACAGGATGAAAATGGTGGTGAGCGGCCCGTAGAGGAACAGAACGAACAGGACGAAAAAGGCCGTGAGCACATAGAAGCCGGGGCCGCGACGTTCGGAGTTCATGGCTGCGCCTCCCTGCTGCCGCTGCCCGTCCACCCCTCGTCATCCCGGAACGGCCGCAGGCCGTATCCGGGATCGTTCGGGGTTCGTGTTCGCGCGGAGCACATGGCGGACGATCCCGGCTCTTCGGCTGCGCCTCCGGCCGGGATGACAGTTGCGGGGAAGCCGGCGGATCTTGCGATCATCTCACAGCTCCTTGCGGATGTTGACGATGCGCAGGATGGCGCCGACCAGCAGCAGCACGAGGATGAGCAGGATCACCGCATTGGCCGCCGCCGCCGGGTATTGCAGCAGCGCGATCTGGTTCGCCATCATGAGGCCGACCGACGCCGATTGCCCGCCGGACATGAAGCGGACGGTGATGAAGTCGCCCATCACCAGCGTGATGACGAAGATCGACCCGATGGCGATGCCGGGCTTGGCGAGCGGAATGATGACATTGGTGAGAATCTGCAGGCCATTGGCGCCCGCGTCCCGCGCCGCCTCGATCAGCGCGCGGTCGATGCGCATCAGCGTATTGAAGATCGGCGTCACCATGAACAGCGTGTAGAGATGCACCATGGCGAGCACCACCGCGAAATCCGAGAACAGCAGGAACTCCAGCGGCTGGTCGATGATGCCGAGATGCATCAGCGTCTGGTTCAGGAGACCGTTGCGCCCGAGGAACGGAATCCACGAGATCATGCGGATGATGTTCGAGGTGAGAAACGGAATGGTGCAGACCAGGAACAGCACCATCTGGGTCGTCGTCGAGCGGATGTGGAAGGCGAGGTAGTAAGCGACCCAGAAGCCGATCACCAGCGTCACCGCCCAGACGATGACGGTGTATTTGATCGTGTTGAGATAGGTGCTCCACGTCACCGGCGAGGTGAGCGATTCCTCGTAATTGGTGAAGACGAAGGCCGGGAAGATCTGGATCGAGTCGTAGTCCCAGAAGCTCACCATGACGATGGTGGCGATGGGCAGCACGAGGAATGCCGCGAGGATCGCCGTGAGCGGCGTCGCCTGCAGATAGGGGGCGATCCGGGAGAGGGTCATGGCGCGCACCTTGGGACCGCCGAGGGGCCGAAGCCCTCTCCCCATTGGGGAGAGGGTTGGGTGAGGGGACGCACGGCCGGGCATGAAGGAAGCCCCCTCACCCCACCCCTCTCCCCCACGGGGAGAGGGAGTTGAACCCGTGCGCTCCGCATCGTCTCACCTCACGCGGCGATGAACTCGTTCCAGCGGCGGACCATGTAGCGGTCCTCGTCCATCACCGAGTTCCAGCAGGCGACCGCGCCCATGCGCTGCTCGAAGGAGCCGCCGTCGCGCACCGCGCCGGCCGTGTACATCACCTTGCCTTCCGGCGAGAGGATGTCCGCCTTGGCGGGCTGGCCGAGCATCCAGAACGCCCATTCGTCCGGGCTCATGTTCTTCTCGGCGGTGGAGAGCACGGCCGAGTAGTAGCCCTGACGGTTGAGATAGGCGCCGACCCAGCCGGAGAGATACCAGTTGATGTACTCATAGGCGGCGTCGAGCTGCGCGCCCTTGAGGTGCTTGGCGATGCCGAGGCCGCCGCCCCAGGCGCGGTAGCCTTCTTCCAGCGGCTGGTAGACGCAGGGAATGCCCTTCGAGCGCACCGCCGCCACCGCCGGCGACCACATGGACTGGATCACCACTTCGCCCGAGGCCATAAGGTTGACGCTCTCGTCGAAGGTCTTCCAGAAGGCGCGGAACTGGCCGGCCTTCTTGGTCTTGATGAGGAAATCGATCGTGGTGTCGATCTCCGCCTTGGTCATGTTGCCCTTGTCGCCATACTTGATGATGCCGGCGCTCTCGCAGATCATCGCCGCGTCCATGATGCCGATGGACGGGATGTTCAGGATCGAGGTCTTGCCCTTGAAGGCGGGGTCGAGAATGTCCTTCCAGTTCTTGATCGGCCGGCCGACGAGATCGGGGCGGATGCCCAGCGTGTCGGCGTTGTAGATGGTGGGGATGAGGGTCATCCACTCGGTCGGCGCCTTGGCGAAGGTCTTGGAGTCCGGCCCTTCGACGAAGCCGACGGTGTTCGGCGCCGTGCCCTGCGCGATCTTCGAGGTCGGGGTGAGCTTGCCGGTGGTGAAGATCGGCACGATCTGGTCGTAATACTTGATCTTCTTCACATCCATCGGCTGCAGCGTGCCGGCGGCGAAGACCTTCTTGCAGATCCAGTATTCGATGTCGGCGATGTCGAAGCTGTTGGCCTGCGTCACCACGCGCTGCGAAACGGCGTCGGAATCGAGCGCCGTCATCTGCAGGGTGATGCCGAGGTCGGCCTTGCACTTCTCGGCGATGGCGTTGAGGTTCGACACGCCGGTGCCGAACTGGCGCAGCGTGATCGGGTTCTGCGCCCAGATGGTCGGGAAGCCGGTCACGGCGCCGCTGCCGAGAGCGACACCGCCCGCGGCGGCCGCCGCGCCCTTGAGAAGCTGGCGCCGGCTCAGGCCCTTGCCCGCACCGGTGCGAACCGTGGTCTTCTTGCTCATTCAAGTCTCCCGAGCTTTTTCGGCGCGGCGCGCCGTGATTGGTGGCTGTGGCAGGCGGCAGGCTTTCAGGCGAACGTCGTTCCGGCGTTCAGGTCGAAAAGGGGTCAGGCGGAAGGCGAGGGCTTGAGCAGGTGAACGTCCTGCGCGGTCCAGGCGAGGGGCACGGCGTCGCCAATGGCCAGCGGCGCGGCGAAGAAGGCGGTCTCCGGCACCTGCACGGCGAATTCGTCGACGCCGGGCGCGGCGAGCGCGACCTGCACCTTCTGGCCGTGATACTCGATGTTCTGCACGAGGCCGGTGAGGCCGCAGCCGGGCGCCGCCCCGTCCCCGAGACGGATGCGGTCGGTGCGCACGGCGATCTCCACCGGCGCGCCAGGCTCCAGCCCTTCCGTGTCCGGCACGGTGAAGGAGGCCCCGCCCGGCACCTCGAAGGTCGCGGAGCCCTCGGCGACCCGGCTCACCCGGCCGGCGAGCACGTTGTGGTCGCCCATGAAGCGGGCGACGAAGGCGGTGGCCGGCCGGTTGAACACCTCGCGCGGCGTCGCCGCCTGCTCGATACGCCCGCCATTCATCACCACCACGAGGTCGGAAAGCGCCATCGCCTCCTCCTGGCTGTGCGTGACGTGGATGAAGGAGATGCCGAGCTGGAGCTGGAGCTTCTTGAGCTCCTGCCGCACCTTGATCTTCAGGAAGGGGTCGAGCGCGGAGAGCGGCTCGTCCAGCAGCAAAGCCTGCGGGTCGGTGATCAGCGCGCGGGCGAGCGCGACGCGCTGCTGCTGTCCGCCG
>JAEZMI010000009.1 GCA_023414975.1 Pseudomonadota bacterium
GGACTGGGGCGTTCCTGCGGCGGGCGCGGCAGGGGCAGGCGCGGCAGGGGCAGGCACGGCAGGGGCAGCGGCGGGCGCGGACGTCGTCGCGAGCGGCGCGGCCTGCGTCAGGACCGCATCGACCTTGGCGCCGGGGGTGGCACGCTGGATGCCGCCGACCACGACCCGGTCGTCGGCCGAGAGGCCCGATTCGACCACGCGGTACTGGTCCATCTGCTGGCCGACCTGGACGATCTTCTGCTCGACCACATTGTCCTTGTTGACCACAAGCACATAGCTGCCCTGCTGCGCCTTGCCGATGGCGGTGTCTTCCACCAGCAGCGCATCCGGAATCTTCCGTGTCGGCACACGCACCCGCACGAACAGGCCCGGCAGCAAAGCGAGATCCTTGTTGTCGAACAGGCCGCGCACCTGCAGCGTCCCGGAGCTGGGATCGACCTGGGGCGAGAAATAATCGAGGCGCCCCTTGTGCGGATAGGTGTCACCTTCGTTCTGCAGGCCGATGTCCACCTCGACATCCTTCACCTGCTCAATGGTGCGTCCGCTCGCGGCGAGCACCTCCTTGATGCGCAGCACCTCGTTCTCGCTGACATTGAAGTAGGCGTAGATCGGGTCCATCTGCACGATGGTCGCCAGGGTTGTGGGTTGCCCATGCCCGACCAGCTGGCCGACATCGGCGAGATGGCGCGTGACGATGCCGTCGAAGGGCGCCGTGACCGTGGTGTAGCCGAGATTGATCTGGGCGATCTCGATATTGGCCTTGGCGGCGTCGACGGAAGCCTGCGCCTGGTCCATCGCGGCGCGTGCCTTGTCGACGGTCGCCTGCGAGGCGAAGTCCTGCTGGCCGAGCGTCGACTGGCGGCTGAACTCGGCTCTGGTGTTGGTGAGTTGGGCGTTGGCCGAGGCGAGCTGCGCATTCGCCTGGTCGAGATCGGCTTGATAGGTATTCTGCTGGATGAGGAAAAGCCGGTCGCCCTTCTTCACAGCCTTGCCGTCCTGATAGTCGATCGACATCAGGAAACCCTCGACCCGCGCCACGAGATCGACGCTGTTGATCGCCGTGGTGTTGCCGGTGAAATACACATAGCGCGTCACGTCCTGCTTCAGCGGCGCGACGACCGTCACCTTGGCGGGCGGGGGCGGGACATATTTGTTCTCTTCGGTGCATGCGGCGAGAAGCCCGGCCAGCGCCGACAGACCGAGGATGCCGGCCAGCCTGCCCGCTGGCACCGACAGACGCATAGCCGAAATCATACCCAACCCCTTACGAGCCAACGCGGCATCAAACAAATATACCGGCCGCGATCAGCTTGTCTACTTGAACCAATATTCTACGCCAATATAGTAAAACAATAAGATCAACGAAGTCATGACCGAACATGGCGCCACCGTCGCGGCGCCCGCCAACAGACCCGGAGGCCCCTCCCGGCCCGGCCCGACGGTCTTCGGGCGGCCCGCGTCGAGCTCTACTTGGGGGGCAACTCGACGGGCCGCCCGGTCCAGCGACACTCCGATATGTATCGGCCGACTAGGCGGCAGGGCAGCCGGGTTGTACTGGTATGGCTGCGCGCCGGGGACGCATGGCACGAATCACCGCCATCGCTCCGCTGATCGCCGACCACCTGCCGCCGTTCCAAGGGAGCCCGCATGACGCCCCCCGCTTTCACTGCACGCGCCCGCAGCGGCCGCGAGATTTCTATCCACAAGACAGGGGCCCAGAGGACAGCGGCCCGTCGGGCGGGCGCCTCCGCCGTCCTGCTCGTCGCCCTCGGCAGCCTGCCGGCGCTGGCGACCGATGCCGCTCTCAAGCTGCATCAGGGCGACATCTTCACTGACCCTGTCGGTTCGATGATGGATGTTTCCATCATCAACGGCACGGCGGCAACGATCGGCTCGGCGGTCGTGACCTGCGCCTTTACCGCCAAGGGCAAGAACGTCGGCTCGGCCAGCACGACGATCTTCAACATCGTCGCCGGCGCCAAGGGCGAAGATCAGGTGCACCTGATGGGCGCCGTCGCCGACGCGGCCACCTGCACCATCGGCGCCGTCACGCCGGCCACGAATTAAGCAGCGCGCCTTGACACGGTGGGTCGGATCGGGCGCGCTCGCCGTGCCGCCGGAGCATTGCCGGTCATGCCCGGCATACGGCCTCTCACCGTCGACCGCGGGGCCTTGTCCAGTGGGATGATGAGAGCACCAGGCAGGGGGCCAACCCGCTTCCGGCCCAACTCCCGAGAGCGCACCCGGCCACGCCCTTGGGCTGCAACGAGGCAAGCCAGCTTCACCCCAGCCCGCCCGGCATGCCTGCCCTAGCTCCTAAAGTCGAGACCGGATTGGCAAAGCTCCGCCGCGCGGGAGCGCCAGGTTGCGGAAAGGCGGGAGTGATCCACGCTTTAGGCTGCGGGGCCGCTTGCCAGACCGGCACTCTTCGCTATATTCCGCGCCTCCTCAACGGGCGACACCAATGTCCGTACGAGGACGGCCGGGCCGATGCCCGCCGACGGAGGGGTGGCCGAGTGGTTGAAGGCGCACGCCTGGAAAGTGTGTATACGGGAAACCGTATCGCGGGTTCGAATCCCGCTCCCTCCGCCATCCCGTCTGCCGAAAGACGTCGCGCCTTGGCGTAAGCCTGCAAACCCTGCGTCTTTGCAGACGTTAGCCTCCACCAATGTCCCTTCGGGCGCTTTTTCACCCGCGCACCCATGTGGGCGATGCGACGAGGCTCCCATCCTTCCGCTTGCCGCCGGGAAAATGCGGTCGCCGGCCTGGCCGGGAGGCAAATGATCGTACGGCCCGTTTCCGTTCGCCCCTGCGCCGCCCTCGGATCAAGGCAACCCGCATACCCACTCTTCAAGGCGTGGCATTCGGCTTGCTTGACATGCTAGCTTTCAAATACTGGCATATGGCAAGAGCGGGTCCTGCTGAAGCAAAGGTAAGCAGATGCATGAAATGGATGTCATTTCGACTGCGCGATCCCAGCCCCGCGTGTTGATGATTTTTCCGAAGTTCAATCCAAATTCATTCTGGAATTTCACTGAAGCCTGCAGACTGTATGGCGCACGCTGCGTGGCGCCCCCTCTCGGTC
>JAEZMI010000062.1 GCA_023414975.1 Pseudomonadota bacterium
GCGAGATCAGCATGCTGCTCGCCTATGAGGTGACGCGGGACATGCCGCTCGAGCTGATCGAGATCGAGACGCCGCTGGAAAAGATGATGGCGCCGGTGGTGGCGGGCAAGAAGCTCTGCCTCGTCTCGGTGCTGCGCGCCGGCGGCGGCATTCTGGAGGGCATGCTGGAAATCCTGCCGGCCGCCCGCGTCGGTCATGTCGGGCTCTACCGCGATCCCGTCTCGCTGGCGGCGGTCGAGTATTATCTCAAGCTGCCGCGCGACATTTCCGAGCGCACCGCCATCGTGCTCGATCCGATGCTGGCAACCGGCAATTCGGCGGCGGCGGCTGTGTCCGAGGTGAAAGCGGCGGGCTGCCAGTCGATCAAGTTCGTCTGCCTCATTGCCGCGCCCGAGGGCCTGAAGACGCTGCACGAGGCGCACCCGGACGTCACCGTGTACACGGCGGCCGTCGACAGCCACCTGAACGATCACGGCTATATCGTGCCCGGCATCGGCGACGCCGGCGACCGCATCTTCGGCACGAAATAGGGCGCCGGACGGCGGCTTTCCGTGCGGGACGGCACGAAGCTTGTATGATACAAGGCGAAGGGGACGCAGCCGCGCGTCGAAGGCGCGGCGTAACCGCGTAACCTGCCGCGTGTTCCATTCGGCCTTTGCAGACGTACGCACCGGGAATGACCCGAAGGCGGCCTGCCCTTGCAACAGGGGAACGTCATGTCCAACCTCGCCCCGAAACTCTCCCGCCCGCTCGCCCGCCTCGGGCTCGCCGGCGCGCTTGCCCTCGCTCCCTCGCTCGCTTTCGCCCACACGGGCCATGGCGACGCCGAGGGCTTCGTGCACGGCTTCATGCATCCCATCGGCGGGCTCGACCATGTGCTCGCCATGGTAGCGGTCGGCATCTTCGCCGCGCAGCTTGGCGGGCGCGCGATCTGGGCGGTGCCGGCCACCTTCGTGGCGCTGATGGCGCTGGGCGGCTTCCTCGGCATGGCCGGCATCGACGTGCCCTTCGTCGAGTTCGGCATCACCCTCTCCATCGTCGCGCTCGGCGGCGCGGTGGCGCTCGGGTGGAAGAACTGGCCGCTCGGCGCCGCCATGGCGGTGGTCGGGTTCTTCGCCATCTTCCACGGCCACGCCCATGGCGCGGAAATGCCGACGGACGCCTCGGGCCTCGCCTATGCCGGCGGCTTCATGACCGCCACCGCCCTGCTGCACATGGCGGGCATCGGCCTCGGCGTGCTCATCGGCTCGGCCCGCGCGCCGCGCCTCACCCAGGCGCTCGGCGCCGGGGTGGCGGCGATCGGCGTCGGCCTGCTGACCGGCGTCATCTGAGCGCCGAAACTTTCAGCGGCCGCTGACCAGATTCAGGGCTTCCGGTCCGCCGGGAGCCCCTCTATCCTGACATAGTCCCTAGGGTTCCGGCGCCGCAAGATCATGCATCTTTGGCGCGGCTGGTCCGAGAGGGACAGCCCGGCGGCGGGACGCGTCCCACCACATGCGCCGGGTCCACGGCGGGACAAAAGCCCGGGAGGCTCGCGCGACGGGATCGCGGCGGTGGCCTTTACCCTATCGGGCCGCCGTCCGATCTCCTCGCAGAACCCGCTCGCGCCGCCCCGTGCCGCGCTGGCCTGAGGACTGATCGCAAGGAGAAGCGCCTGATGCGTTCCCATTCCACCCGCGCCCACCCCACCCGCGCCCACCGTGTCGCCGGCCTCGCCGGCACGCCCCCGCGCGCCCGCCGCCACCACCCGAATTTCGAGATCAAGGGAATGCAGGGCTGGAAGGCGCTGGAATCGGAGGAGAAGCTCTCCGAGGATGGCTGGCGCCGCGAGCAGCAATGGGCGCTCGACATGGGCCTGCCCGGCGCAGATTCGATCAACGACAAGTCGATCCCGACCTTCGCCCGCGGCGAACTTCCCCACTTCGCCGGCATCAACACCTTCATGAAGGCGCCTTACGTCGAGAATGTCCGCGATGTCGGCAAGTATGACGCCGCCGTCATGGGAATCCCCTTCGATTCCGGCACCACTTACCGTCCGGGCACGCGCTTCGGGCCGCAGGGCATCCGCCGCATCTCGGCGCTCTACACGCCCTATAATTACGAGCTGGGCGTCGACCTGCGCGAGCAGATGACCCTGTGCGACGTCGGCGACGTGTTCACGATCCCCGCCAATCTGGAGAAGAGCTTCGACCAGATTTCCAGGGGCGTCAGCCACGTGTTCTCCTCCGGCGCGCTGCCCATCATGCTCGGCGGCGACCATTCGATCGGCTTTCCCTGCGTGCGCGGCATCGCCGAATGCACCTCCAAGCGCATCGGCATCATCCATTTTGACCGCCACATCGACATCCAGGAGAAGGATCTCGATGAGCGCATGCACACCACGCCCTGGTACTGGGCGACGAACCTGCCCAACGTCTCGCCCAAGAACCTCGTCCAGCTCGGCATTGGCGGCTGGCAGGTGCCGCGCTATGGCGTGCAGGAGGCGAGGAAGCGCGGCACCAATGTGCTGACCATCGACGACATCGAGAAGATCGGGCTGGAGAAGGCCGCCGAGATCGCCCTCGAACTCGCCTGGAAGGATGCGGACGCGGTCTACATCTCCTTCGACGTTGACAGCATCGATTGCGGCTTCGTGCCGGGCACGGGCTGGCCGGAGCCGGGCGGCTTCCTCCCCCGCGAGGCGCTGAAGATTCTCGGCCTCGTTGCCGCCGAGGGGCTGTGCGGCCTCGAAGTGGTGGAGGTCTCCCCGCCCTACGACACGTCGGACATCACCGCCCTGTTCGGTCTGCGCGTCGTGGTGGAGGCGCTCGGCTCCATGGTCGCCCATGGCAAGCTCGGCAGCCACAAGCACATCATCGACAAGCCGGTGAGTTTCTGACGGCGGAGGCTTCCGTCATTGCCGTCATCCCGGACGGAGCGCCGCAGGCGCGCAGATCCGGGATCGCGCGCCGATATGGCGCTCTCTCGGCGCGCGATCCCGGCTCGGCCCTATGGGCCGTCCGGGATGACGCCACTCTTGAAGGAACACCGCCATGCACCGCGGCCACGACCATCATCACGACCACGGCGCGGGAGGTCACTCCCACGGCCAGGCCCACTCCCATGCCCACTCCCACGCTGAGGCGCACGCCCACTCAC
>JAEZMI010000095.1 GCA_023414975.1 Pseudomonadota bacterium
CCTCACTCCGCCGCCGGCTGGGCCTGGGGGTTGAGGCTCTGGCGCTTGGTCTGCAGCTTGTTGAGGGCGATGATATAGGCCTGCGCGGAGGCGACCAGCGTATCGGGGTCGGAACCGCGTCCCGTCACCGCCTTGTCGCCCTCTTCCAGCCGCACCGACACTTCCGCCTGCGCGTCCGTACCCTCGGTCACGGCGTGCACCTGATAGAGCGCCAGCTTGGCCGAATGCGGCACGATGGCCTGGATGCAGTTGAACACTGCGTCCACCGGGCCGTTACCCTCGCATTCCTCGGTGACGACGGTGCCGTCCACCGCCATCTTCATGGTCGCGCGCTGCGGGCCGTGGCTGCCGGCGATGACGGAGAGCGAGACCAGCTTCATGCGGTCATGGGCGGCGGCGATCTCGTGATCGACCAGCGCCTCGATGTCCTCGTCATAGACCACCTTCTTGCGGTCGGCCAAATCCTTGAAGCGGGTGAAGGCGTCGTTCAGCGCGTTCTCGCCCAACTCGTAGCCGAGCGCCTTCAGCTTGTCGCGGAAGGCGGCGCGGCCGGAATGCTTGCCCATCACCAGCGAGGTCTTGGAAACGCCGACGCTCTCCGGCGTCATGATCTCATAGGTGGTGGCGTTCTTCAGCATGCCGTCCTGGTGGATGCCGCTCTCATGGGCGAAGGCGTTCCGGCCGACGATAGCCTTGTTGTACTGCACCGGGAAGGAGGTCACGGCCGACACCAGCTTGGAGGCGCGGGTGATCATGCTCGCGTCGATGCCGGTCTCGTAGCGCAGCACGTCGTTGCGGACGTTGATCGCCATGACGATCTCTTCCAGCGCCGCATTGCCGGCCCGCTCGCCGATGCCGTTGATGGTGCATTCGATCTGCCGCGCGCCGCCGGCGACGCCGGCCAGCGAATTGGCGACCGCCATGCCGAGGTCGTTGTGGCAATGGGTGGAAAACACCGCCTTGTCGGAATTCGGCACGCGCTCGATCACGGTGCGGAACATCGCCTCATACTCGCCGGGCGTGGCGTAGCCGACGGTGTCGGGCAGGTTGATGGTGGTGGCGCCGGCCTTGATGGCGATCTCCACCGCGCGGCAGAGGAAGTCGATCTCGGTGCGGGTGGCGTCCTCGGCCGACCACTCGACATTGTCGACATGGCCGCGCGCGCGGGCGACGGAGGCCGCAATCATCTCCAGCACCGTTTCCGGCTCCTTCTGGAGCTTGTACTTCATGTGCACCGGCGAGGTGGAGATGAAGGTGTGGATGCGCGGCCGGCGGGCATGGCGCACCGCGTCGGCGCAGCGGTCGATGTCGCCGAAGGCGGCGCGCGACAGGCCGGCGATCACCGCGTTCCTCGCGCGGCGGGCGATCTCGGCGACGCTCTCGAAGTCACCGTTCGAGGCGATCGGGAAGCCCGCCTCGATGATGTCGACGCCCATGGTGTCGAGCAGCTCGGCGACTTCCAGCTTCTCCTCGAAGGTCATGGAGGCGCCGGGGCACTGCTCGCCGTCGCGCAGCGTGGTGTCGAAAATGACGACGCGGTTCTTGTCGGACATCGGGGTCTTCCTTCTTGGCGTCCTGCGACCGGGTGCCTTCAGAGGGCATCGTCCGGCGCGAATCTGGCTTTGGTGCGGATGGTCGCGGCGTCATCCCCTGAGCGCCCAGGCGTAATGCCCGGCCGGCCCTCAGGGGCGGCTAAGAAGAAGGAGCCCGGACGCAAGGAGAGCCTTCCCCGTGAACCGCAGGGCGGTCGGGGTCGCGGTGCAGCGGCGGACGGACGCAAAGGTCACGGCTCGGCTCTCGCGAGGGTTGCTCTCTGGGAAGGTTCTTAGCCGAGCGCGGCTAAAACGGCAAGCGGTGGAGACGTCGGGCGGCGTTGCCGCTCTGCCGTTTCCCGGATAGGCGCCGCGCTCGCCGCCGCTTGTCCGGGGAACAAGCGGCGCTAATGCCCGCCCCCGCCGGCGGCGTTCTTCGGCCGGCTCATCAGCGGCGAGACGAAGAACAGCAGCACGAACAGCGCGGTGAGCACCAGGAAGACATCCGCGAAGGCCATCACCTCCGCCTGGATGCGCACCTGGCCGGCGAGGCGCTTGAGCGCCGCGCGGTCCGCATCGGACCCCATGGCGGAAAGCGCGCCGGTCATCGCGTCCAGCCGCTCCACGGCCGCCGCATTGGCCCATTGCACGCCTTCATGAAGCCGGGCGAGGTGAAGGTCCCAGCGGTCGTTCAGCACGGTGTTGATGAGGGCGAGGCCCACCGCGCCGCCGAGATTGCGCATCAGGTTGAACAGCCCGGACGCGTTCTTGAGCTGGGCCGGGGGCAGCGTGCCCAGCGAGATGTTGTTGATGGGGATCATCGCCATCATGATGCCGACGCCGCGCAGGATCTGCGGCCACAGCAGCTCCCAGAAATCCCAGTCCTTCGTCAGCCCCGTCACCTGCCAGGTGCCGAGGGCGAAGGCCGCGAAGCCGAAGGCGATCATCGCCCGCGGGTCCACCTTGTTCATCAGCCGGCCGGCGATGGGCGCGCACAGGAACATGGCGAGCCCCGAGACGAACATGGTCTCGCCGATCATCAGGGCCGAGTAGCCGCGCACGCGGGCGAGGTAGAGCGGGTAGAGATAGGTGAGCCCGTAGAGCCCGATGCCGACCACGAAGCTGAACACCGAGCCGACCGCGAAATTGCGGTTGGCGAACGCCCGCACATCCACCACCGGCTCGCGCGCCATGAAGACGCGGGCGAAGAACGCGACCGCCGAGACGGCGCCGAGGAGGGTGAAGATGACGATCGCCTCGTCCTGGAACCAGTCATTCGTCGGGCCCTCCTCCAGCACGAATTCGAGGCTGCCGAGAAAGCCCGCCATGAACAGCAGGCCCCACCAGTCGAAGCGGTCGAGCAGGGCGAAATCGGGCTCGTCGAAATCCACCAGCGTTGCCGTGGCGACGATGACGAAGATGCCGGGCACGATGTTGACGAGGAACAGCCAGTGCCAGGAGAACAGATCGGTGAGGTAGCCGCCGATGGTCGGCCCGATGGTCGGCGCCAGCGTAGCGACCAGGCCGATGAGCGGCGTGACGATCGGCAGTTTGCTGCGCGGGAACACCGAATAGGCCGCGGCGAAGACGGTCGGGATCATGCCGCCGCCCAGAAAGCCCTGCAGGGCGCGATAGACGATCATCTCGTTGATCGACGTCGCCGTGGCGCACATGAAGCTCATGACCGTGAAGCCGGCGGCGGCGCCCACGAACAGCCAGCGCGTGGAGAGCGCACGCGACAGGAAGCCGGAGAGCGGGATCATGATGACCTCGGCGATGAGATAGCTGGTCTGCACCCAGCTGATCTCATCCGAGGACGCGGCGAGGCCGGCCTGAATCTCCGCGAGCGAGGCCGAGACGATCTGGATGTCCAGGATCGCCATGAACATGCCGAAGACCATGCAGAGAAAGGCGATCATGCGCCGGCGCTCGCGCGCGGCGGCGCTCTCACCGGCGCCGGTGATCACGGCCTCGGACATGACGTGTCCTTTCCGGCGCCGCTTCAGGCGCCTTCGCGGGTATCGACGGTGGCGACCACGGACATGCCGGGCCGCAGCTCCGCCCTCGCGCGGGCTTCCGCGTCCAGCTCGATGCGGACGGGCACGCGCTGGACGATCTTGGTGAAGTTGCCGGTGGCATTTTCCGGCGGCAGCAGGCTGAACACCGAGCCGGAGGCCGGCGCGACGCTCAGCACACGGCCGTGAAAGGGCTGGTCGGGATAGGCATCGACTTCGATGTCGACCTTCTGGCCGGGATGCAGCTCGCCGAGCTGCGTCTCCTTGAAATTCGCGTCGACATAGACCTGGTCCATCGGCACCAGAGCGAGCAGGCGCGTGCCCTCCTGGACGAGCTGGCCGACCTGCGCCGCACGGTTGCCGACCACGCCGTCGAAGGGCGCGCGCACCACCGTGAAGTCGAGGTTGCGCTGGGCCTGATCGCGCGCGGTGCGGTACTCGTCCAGCAGGCGCTCGGCCTCGACCTGCTGGGCCTGAAGCACGGCGATGTTGGCCTGCGCCGAGGCAACGGCCGCCTTGGCCGCATCCACCGCCGCCTGCGCCTTGTCGCGGTCCGCGCGGGCGTTGTCGAGCGTGGCGCGGCTGGAGTATTGCGACTTCACCAGCTCCGACTGGCGGTCGAGCTCAAGCTGGGTGCGGTTCAGCTCCGCCTCGTCGGCGACGAGCTGCGCCTTGGCCTGATCGACGCTCGCCTGCCCCGCGCTGATCTGCTGGCCGTAACGGTCGATGGTGGCTTCCTGGGTCGCGATCTTGCCCTCCGCGGCCTTCACCGCGAGCGCATAGTCGCCATTGTCGATGCGCGCGAGCACATCGCCCTTCTTCACCGACTGATTGGTCTCCACGTCGAGGCTGACGACGTGACCGGCAACGCGCGCGGCGATCACCGACATGTCCGCCCCCACATAGGCGTCGTCGGTGGAGACCATGAAGCGGCCCACCTGCCACCAATGAGCGCCGTAATAGCCGCCGCCCGCCAGGGCCGCGAGCAGGATGGCGCCCAGCACGAGCTTGCGGCGGGACTTCTTCGGCGGCGCGTCGGGGGCTTGCGCGCCGGAACCCTGCGCATCGGCGGGCGGCTTCGGCTCGGCCGGCGCGGGGGAATCCGCCTTCTTGCGCGCGACGAAGGGCACCGGCTCCGCCCCGCCCTGCGGCTCGATCTCGCCGATTTCCATGCTGCGTGGACGCGTGCCCGTCTGTGACATTGGCCGAACCTCACCGAAGGTAAACTAAACCGTTTAGTTCACATACAGCTTTACATATCAAACTAAACCGTTTAGTCAATGCATCTGTCGGTGGAGAGTTCCACGCCGCGCGCATCGCCGGTGAACCCGGCGAAGCGCCGGCGGCTTGGTGCCCGGACGCTTTTTTCCGGCGGACGCAGTCCGTTTCGCCTGAAAATGCTCTAGAGCATGCGCCGATGAGCCCGCACGCAGGCTGATCGGATGACGCATTCTCTATCCTCGAGTTTGGCGGCGTTTCACCGATTCGATTGACTCGATCTGATCGGATCGCGCTCTAAGTGACGGCGGAGACCCTCATGACGATGACCGACACAACCGAACGCTCCGCCCAGCGCCCCGACGCCGACTCGCCCAAGCGCCGCGAGGTGATCGAAGGCGCGCGGCGCGTGTTCTTCGACAAGGGCTTCGACGGCGCCAGCATGGACGAGGTGGCGAAGGTCGCCGGCGTTTCGAAGGCGACGATCTACGCGCACTTCGCCAGTAAGGACGAACTGTTCGAGGCCCTGGTGCTGAGCGAGCGTAGCGGTTCGGCCGAGCATCTGTTCGAGGTCGACCCGCAGGTGAAGGACATCGCCGCCGTGCTCCACCGCATCGGCGTGTCCTTCATGACCATGATGGTGCGGCCCGATCATATCCGGCTGATCCGCATGGTGATCGGCGTCGCCGAGAAGTTTCCGCGCATCGGGCAGAGCTTCTTCGACGCCGGGCCCTGCCATGGGGGGCGGCGCCTCGCCGACCTGCTGCTCGCCTCGCAGGCGCGTGGCGAACTCGACCTGCATGGCGAGGATGCCGTGGAGATCGCGCACCTGTTCTTCAACATGTGCAACGGCATCTTCGTGAAGACGATGATGTTCACCGGCGCCGAGCCGCCGTCGGACCGCGAGATCGAGGTGGCGGTGCGGCGCGCCGTGCGGATCTTCCTCGCGAGCTACGGGCGCGCCTGATCGCCGGCCGCCGCGCTCTCAGCGCAGCAGGTCGCGCAGGGCGGCGATGAGCGGCTCGCGCTCATACGGCTTAGCCAGTACCGTCACATCCTCGCATTCGGCGGGGATCATGGAGCGGTCGCCATAGCCCGTGGCGAAGATGAAGGGCACGCCGCGCTTCTTGAGCTCAATCGCCACCGGCGCCGAAGTGCCCGCCCCCAGATTGACGTCGAGCACCGCGACATCGGGGGTGATGTCCTTCAGCCGGCGCAGCGCGTCGGCGGCGGAGGGGGCGGTGATGACTTGGGAGATGCCGGCGTCCTCCAGCATGAACTCCACATCCATGGCGATGAGCATCTGGTCCTCGACCAGTAGCACGCAGGCGCCCTCGAGCGGATTGGTCTGTGCCTCCTCCGGCGCGGCGAGTTCGCTATTCT
>JAEZMI010000370.1 GCA_023414975.1 Pseudomonadota bacterium
CGACGTGGTGCTGCGGGTGGAGGGCGCGGCCCGCGCCATCCTCGCCGCCGAGCGCGTGGCGCTGAACATCGCCTGCCGCATGTCGGGCGTCGCCACGGCGACCGCCGGACTGGTCGCCCTCGCCCGCGCGCATGGCAAGGCGCAGATCGTCTGCACGCGCAAGACCACGCCGGGCCTGCGTGCGCTGGAGAAGCACGCAGTGAAGGCCGGGGGCGGCTCCAACCATCGCTTCGGCCTCGACGATGCGGTGCTGATCAAGGACAACCACATCGCCGTCGCCGGCGGCGTCATGCCGGCGATCCGCGCGGCCAAGGCCTTCGCCGGCCATATGGTGAAGATCGAGGTGGAGGTGGACACCCTCGCCCAGCTCCACGAGGCGCTGGCCGAAGGTGTCGACGCCGTGCTGCTCGACAACATGACCCCCGCGCAGCTCGCCGAGGCTGTCGCCCTCGTCGGCGGGCGGGCGATCACCGAGGCGTCCGGTCGCGTCTCGGCCGAGACGGTCGGGCCGATTGCGGCCAGCGGGGTCGACCTCATCTCGGTCGGCTGGATCACCCATTCCGCGCCGATCCTCGATCTGGGGCTCGATGCGGCGGAGGCGTGAGGGAAGACGATTTGGCTGAAGGCTTCTGCGCTGGGTCCCGGCTCGGCGCTGCAGTTCCTGCAGCTTGTCCGGGACACGCGGCGTGTTGCACGCGTCCCGGACAAGCGGAGGCGAAGCCGAAGCGCCGATCCGGGACCCAGGGAGACTCTCTGGCAAAACCACCCCCGCGCGCTCCTCCTCCCAGTGTCGCGGCCTCAACTCGGTGCGAGGGCACTTGCCTGCCCTTGAATGAGGCATGCTTTTGTGCGATGCATATAGCCGTCTGATAATGATTATGCGGGAGAGACCGACAGTCCTCCCGGACACGTGTCGGCGCCGACGGAGCAACCCCCCAGGAAACTCTCAGGCACCAGGGACCGCATAGTCAGGACGATCTGGAGAGAGGCGTCGGCGCCATTCGGCATCGGACGTCCACCGAAGGGGAAGCCCGAGGCGGCATGGCATAACGCCGGCCATCGCGGGGCGAGCTCTCAGGTACCGCGACAGATTGGGGACAGCCGGCCGGTTTCGCGCGCACCGCGCGATGCCTGCCATGTGGTCCTCAAGCGCGGGAGCCTCCCATGCGCCAGATTGCCGTTGTCGGCGCCGGCATCACCGGCATCACCACCGCTTATGCCCTGCTCGAAAAGGGCTACGACGTCACCGTCATCGATCGCCAGCGCTACGCGGCGATGGAGACCTCCTTCGCCAATGGCGGGCAGCTCTCCGCCTCGAATGCCGAGGTCTGGAACTCGTGGTCCACGGTGCTCAAGGGCATCAAGTGGATGTTAACGCCCGACGCCCCGCTGCTGATGAACCCCAAGCCCTCCTGGCACAAATATAGCTGGATGGCCGAGTTCCTGGCCAACATCCCGAACTACAAGGCCAACACGGTCGAGACCACGCGTCTGGCCATCCAGGCCCGGCAGTTCATGTTCGACATCGCCGCGCGCGAGGGAATCGATTTCAACCTCGAGAAGCGCGGCATCCTGCACATCTACCGCGACAAGGAGGCCCAGGACCATGCGCGCATGGTCTCCGGGCTTTACGCGCAGGGCGGGCTTGAGCGCCGCGAGGTGACGCCGGAGGAGATCCGCGCCATCGAGCCGACGCTGCACGGGCAGTTCTATGGCGGCTTCTACACGGAGTCCGATTCGACCGGCGACATCCACAAATTCACCTTCGGCCTCGCCGAGGTCTGCCGCGCGCGCGGCGTACGCTTCGTCAACGAAGCGTCGGTCGAGAGCGTCGTCCATACCGGCAAGGGCCGGGACGGCACGGGCGTCGACGTCACCTTCACCGTGGCGGCGGATGCAGAGGACGCCGCGCCGCGCCGCGAGGTGCTCGGTTTCGACGCGGTCGTGGTCTGCGCGGGCATCGGTTCGCGCGCCATCGCCGCCGGCCTGGGCGACCGCGTGAACATCTATCCGGTGAAGGGCTACTCGATCACGGTGATGCTGGATGACGAGCGCAGCCAGCAGTCCGCCCCCTGGGTGAGCCTCTTGGACGACAAGACCAAGATCGTCACCTCCCGCCTCGGCAAGGACCGTTTCCGCGTCGCCGGCACCGCCGAGTTCAACGGCGAGAACCGCGACATCCGCGCCGACCGCATCCGCCCGCTGACCGACTGGGTGCGCAAGCTGTTTCCGGGCGTCTCGACCGAGAAGGTCGTGCCCTGGGCGGGCCTGCGCCCGATGCTGCCGGACATGATGCCGCGCGTCGCCGCCGGCGCGAAGCCGGGCGTGTTCTACAACACCGGCCATGGCCATCTCGGCTGGACGCTGTCCTGCGCCACCGCCGAGATCATCGCCGCCAAGGTCGCCGACGCGCTGCCGGTCGAGGCTCCCGCGCCGCTGATGCGTCTGGCGGCGGAGTAAGTCCCGCTTTCACCGACCCCGCCCCGGGCCCTCCACCCGTCCGGGAAAATCGGAGCCGCTTCCCTTCCGGCTCCCGCCCCGCCTCCGGTGCACATCCCGGCGGCGGGGTTTTTCTTGTGGGGGCGGCAAGAGGGTTGGGCAGAAGGGTCGGCCCTAAGCCCCGGATCATCGGTGCGCTGCGCGCGCCTCGTCCGGGGAACGGGATGACGTTTTCCGGACGTCTGCAGCGTCAGCGGAAGGCGATCCGGGACCCAGCGGAAGACACCGCCCGCGACGCGGGCGCTTCGGAACAGCCTTGTCCGCCGCGACGCGAGCGCGTCTCCAACCCGCCCCTACAGCCGCACTGCCCGTAGCCGCAGCGCGTTGGCGATGACGCTGACCGAGGAGAGCGACATGGCGAGCGCCGCCACCATGGGCGAGAGCAGCAGGCCGAAGATCGGGTACAGCACGCCGGCCGCGATCGGCACGCCGGCTGCGTTGTAGGCGAAGGCGAAGAACAGGTTCTGCCGGATATTGCGCATCGTCGCCTGCGACAGCCGGCGCGCCCGCAGGATGGCGGTCAGGTCCCCGCGCAGCAGCGTGACGCCGGCGCTCTCGATGGCGACATCCGTGCCCGAGCCCATGGCGATGCCGACATCGGCCCCGGCGAGCGCCGGCGCGTCGTTCACGCCGTCGCCGGCCATGGCGACCACGCGCCCGTGGGCCTTGAGCCGTGCCACCACCGCCGCCTTCTGGTCCGGCGCCACCTCCGCCTCGATCTCGGTGATGCCGAGGCGACGCGCCACCGCCTCCGCGGTCGTGCGGTTGTCGCCGGTGAGCATGACGACACGGATACCCTCGCCCGCGAGCTCCTCCAGCGCCTGCGGCGTTGTTGCCTTGATCGGGTCGGCGATGGCGAAGGCCGCCGCCGGCTGGCCGTTGACCGCCATGAGGATGGCGCTCGCCCCCTCCCGGCGCAGCTCGTCGGCCTGGCTCGCCAGCGCAGAAGGGTCGATGCCCAGTTCCCGCAGGAAAGCCCCGCTGCCGAGCACGACGCGCTTGCCCGCGACCAGCCCGTAGACGCCCTTGCCAACGGGGCTGTCGAAGCCGCGCACCTTCGGAATCTCCAGCGCCCGCGCCTGCGCCGCCGCCACCACGGCGCGCGCCAGCGGGTGCTCGGAGGGCCGCTCAACGGCGGCGGCGAGGGTGAGCGCCTCGTCCTCGGTGACACCGTCCGCCACCACGATCTGCGTCAGCGACGGCGCGCCCTCCGTCAGCGTGCCGGTCTTGTCCACAACGAGCGTGTCCACCCGCTCCAGCCGCTCCAGCGCCTCGGCATTCTTGATGAGAACGCCCATTTGCGCGCCGCGCCCCATGCCGACCATGATCGACATGGGCGTGGCGAGGCCCAGCGCGCAGGGGCAGGCGATGATGAGCACCGCCACGGCCGCCAGCAGCGCATGGGAGAAGCGCGGTTCCGGCCCGAAGCTCGCCCAGGCGGCGAAGGCCAGCAAGGCACAGGCGACCACGAGCGGCACGAACCAGCCGGCGACGCGATCGGCGAGACGCTGGATCGGCGCGCGCGAGCGCTGCGCCTCCGCCACCATCTGCACGATGCGCGCGAGCATGGTGTCGCGCCCGACCTTCTCGGCGACGATGACGAGGCCGCCGGAGCGGTTCAGCGTGCCCCCGATCACCGCGTCGCCCTCTGCCTTCGGCACCGGCATGGATTCCCCGGTGACGAGCGCCTCCTCCACCGCCGAGCGGCCCTCGATCACGCGGCCGTCCACCGGCACCTTCTCGCCCGGCCGCACGCGCAGATGGTCGCCGACCAGAATGTCGGCGAGCGGCACTTCCGTCTCGCTGCCGTCGGCGTTCAGGCGACGCGCGGTCTTGGGCGCGAGGTCGAGCAGCGCCTTCAGCGCGCCGGAGGTCTGTTCACGCGCCCGCAGTTCCAACACCTGCCCGAGCAGCACCAGCACGGTGATGACCGCCGCCGCCTCGAAATAGACGGCGACCGAACCGTCCGGCCCGCGGAATGTCGCGGGAAACAGGCCGGGGGCCAGCACGGCCACGAGGCTGTAGGCATAGGCGACGCCGGTGCCGAAGGCAGAGGGCGACGCGGTGATCGGG
>JAEZMI010000173.1 GCA_023414975.1 Pseudomonadota bacterium
CCCCCGATCATCGACGGCAAGCTGGAAAACCGGATGCGCGTCGGCTGCGGCTCGGCGACGATCGGCATGTTCGCGGCGCAATGGCGCGGGCTCGTCGACGAGGTGGTGGTGGTGGACGACCACATCACCGGCGTCGTCTCGGAGCACCAAGCCGGCAAGGTGCTCGGCTGGGAAGACACCGGCATCAAGATCATCGGCCGACGCTCGACGCCCGGCCGTTACTTCAAGGTGTCGGAGCCCGGCCTCGGCTGGGGCGGCACGACGATCTCGGATCCGCTTTCCATCCTCGGCGACTGGAACCCGAAGAAGGGCGCGCGGCCCGGCATGTCGCTCCTGATGGTGTCCACCACCGGGGAGCAGTTCGCCTATTACGAACTCGATGAGGCGCTGAGGCCGATCGAAAAGCCTTTCCCCGAGCGCCTGCGCAAGTCCGTCGAACTGATCGAGGAGAATTGCGAGCCCGCGCTCTGTACCGTCCTCTTCGTGGGGGGCGCCGGAGGCTCGCTAAGGGCCGGCGTGGTGGAGAACCCGGTCAGGCTCACGCGCTCGGTTCAGGACGTGCAGACGTACGTCACCGTCGGCGGCGCACCGGTCTATGTCTGGCCGGGTGGCGGCATCACGCTGATGGTCGACGTGTCGCGCGTGCCCGACAACGCCTTCGGCTATGTGCCGACGCCGGCGCTGGTGGCGCCGATCGAGTTCACGCTTCGGCGCGACGACTATGTTGCGCTCGGCGGCCATACAGGCGCGATCCGCAGCATCGAGGACATCATCGAGACGGGCGGCGAATATTTCAATCCGCGCCGAGGGACCGCAGCCTCGGACGACAATCCCTGGCCGCCGCTCGCCCAGCTTCGTCGTTCCGGAGGGCGCGGGGCATGAACGGGCCGCAGGCGACAATGCTTCCGGACGGGCGGCGGCTCCACCTCAACCACGGCCCGATCGACCTGGTCATCGAGGCATTCGGCGAGCCGGGCGAGGTTCGCGCGTCATATGGCCAGGCGGCAGCCCGGTTCCAGACCATCCTTGGCGAGCTGGTCGAGGAGTTGCCGGCGCTGCGCAGCGCGGCGTCGCAACAGCCCCGGGATTTTCGGGGGCCGACAGCCCGGCGCATGGAGGCGGCGGTCTCTCCTCTGGCCGAAACTTTCATCACGCCAATGGCGGCGGTTGCCGGCTCGGTCGCCGACGAGATGCTTTGGGCGATGCTTGCGGGGCGCACGCTCGACAAGGCCTATGTCAACAATGGCGGCGACAGCGCGCTCCATCTGTCACACGGCCAGTCGATTAGGCTGGCAATTGCCGGGACCGGAAAAGGGCTTGCCGACCGCATCACGATCCGCGCACAGGACAAGATGCGCGGCGTGGCGACCAGCGGCTGGCGCGGACGGTCGTTTTCCCTTGGCATCGCCGATGCGGTGACCGTCCTGGCGCGGACCGGAGCCAAGGCCGATGCGGCCGCTACCGTCATCGCCAACGCGGTCGACTTGCCTGGCCATCCTGCGATCAGGCGCGAGCCGGCCCGTCTGCTGTCGCCTGACAGCGATCTCGGCGACCGGCTCGTCACGACGGGCGTGGGGACGCTGTCCGAGGCAGACGCGGCCGCAGCGCTGGATGCCGGGCTCGCGGTAGCGGAAGGTTTGAGGCAGCGCGGGCTGATCGAGGCTGCGGCGCTGTTTCTGAATGGCGGAGTTCGGCTGTGCGGGGCGATCGTGCAGGACGAGCACGTGACCCTTCCCGCCCAGCCGGCAGCCAGGACAAAGGGGGGCCACATAGGGCATAGGTTCCCTTCAGAGTCGCAGAACATCCGGGAGGGGACACATGGCTGAATTTCCGCTGCGCAAGGTCGAGGTCGTCATCGAGGAGATCTTCCACGAGGGCGGACCGGCGCCAGAGGAGCCAAGGCGCCGCGCCGCTGCGATGGCAGTCGTGAAGAACCCGTTTGCGGGGCGCTATGTCGAGCGGCTGCAGGGCGCGATGGAAGACCTGAAGCCGCTTGGCCTGCAGCTCTCCGACAGGCTCATCGCGGCGCTCGGCGGCGATCCGGGCAAGATCGACGGCTACGGCAAGGGCGCCATCGTCGGCACCGACGGCGAACTCGAGCATGGCGCCCTGTGGCATGCGCCGGGCGGCTATGCGATGCGCGACCGGCTCGGCGGCGCCAAGGCCATCGTTCCCTCTGCGACCAAGGTCGGGGCCTTCGGCTCGCGCCTCGACGTGCCGCTCGGACACACCAACGCGGCCTATGTACGCAGCCATTTCGACGCCATGGAGGTCGGCATCGCCGACGGCCCTCGTTCGGACGAAATCCTCTTCGTCCTCGCCATGTCGATCGGCCCGCGCGTCCACAACCGCATGGGCGGTCTGGCGGCAGACGAGATCAAGGCGTGGGATGGCCTGCGGTGACAGGAAGTCGCCGATGAGCGCGGACGGGAGCCCGCCCAAGCCGGCCGAGGCCGGCGCCGGGCAAGGCTACCGGCTGCAGGACCAGATCGGCTTCGTCCTGCGCAAGGCGCACCAGCGCCACGTCGCGATCTTCGCCGCCCGAATCGGTGACCTCACGCCACCGCAGTTCGCCGCCTTGGCC
>JAEZMI010000256.1 GCA_023414975.1 Pseudomonadota bacterium
CCGAGACCGAAGCGCCAGCCGCCGAGCGCCCATGCGCCGCCGCCGACCACCGCCAGCAGGCCGACCCACGGAAAGCCGATGAGAAAGGTCTTCACCGGCACGAGGATGTTGAGCAGCAGGAAGGTGCGAATGGCGTCGGCGGTGGAGAACAGGTGGATGTTCACCCAGGTTACCACGTCCGACCACATGGAGCCGGTGGAGATGCGCCACTCCGCCGGCAGCGCCTCGAGCGCGGGAACGGCGAAGGACAGCAGGGTGAAGCCGATGAGCGCCGCAATGCCCGTCCAGAAGAGCTGGCGCCGGCGAAGCGCCGCCCCCCCATGGGCGGGGCGCAGTTCCACCAGCGCCCGGCTCATCCGGTCCAGCACGATGGCGAGCGCCACCACGGCGAGGCCGGCCTCCAGTCCCTTGCCGAGCCCGTTGGCCTGACGCAGGGCGTTGAGCACGTCGAAGCCGAGGCCGCCGGCGCCGATCATGGCGGCGATGATGATCATGTTGAGGGTCAGCATGATCACCTGGTTGACGCCCACCAGCAGGTCGTCGCGCGCGGAGGGCACGAGCACCTTCCACAGCACCTGGCGCGGCTGGCAACCGGTCATGCGGGCGAGTTCGTCGAGTTCCGGGGGCACCCGCTTTAGCGCCATCATGGTGACGCGCACCATGGGCGGCATGGCGTAGAGGATGGTCGCGAGCATGCCGGAAACCGGGCCGACACCGACGAGGAAGACCAGCGGGACCAGATAGGCGAAGGTCGGCACCGTCTGCATGAAATCCAGCGCCGCCACCACCGCGCTCTCCAGCCGCGGCACGCGATAGGCGAGGATGCCGAGCCCGATGCCGCCGGCCACGCCGGTGACGACGGCGAGCAGCACCTGCGACAGCGTCACCATGGCGCTGTCCCACTGGCCGAAGACGAGGATGTAACCGAAGCCGACGAAACCGAGGACAGCCAGGCGCAGCCCGCCGAGCAGATAGCTCCACAGCGTGACGGCGACGATCAGCCCCGCCCACGACACGCGCGGAATGTGAAACGCGCCCGGCTCGTCGCCGAAGGTGACGCCGGTCGAGAACACCGCCTTCGGCACGGCGAGCGCATAGCCAAACAGGCTGGAGATGAAGCGGGTCATGTCCTTGAAGGTGAACAGCCCGAAGGAGAGATCGCGCGACAGCCAATAGAGGAACGCTTTCAGCCAGTCGCTCACCGGCACGATCCACGCCGCCGGATAGGCCTTGGCCCAGGCAAAGGTCTGGGGCGCCGCGTAGGGGACGATCACGAGCAGGGCGACCAGCCCGGCAACGATCCACCCGGCGGGAAGGCGGCCGAGCGCCCGGCCCTGCGACAGCGCGACATCGCTCATTGACCGCCCCCGACGAGATCGGCGATCACGCGCGTCTTCTCCAGCTTGCCGAGCAGCGCACCGTCCTCGTCCACCACGGCGGCGGGGGCCTCGGCGGACAGAACGGTCGCCGCGACGTCCGCCAACAGCGCCTGCGCCGGCACGGCCGGGCCGAGCGGCTCGCCGGGCGTCACCGGCAGGCACACGCCGCCGGCGGTCAACACCTTGGCCCGCGTCACGTGGCGGGTGAAGGCGGCGACATAGTCGGAGGCCGGCTTCAGCACCAGTTCCTCCGGCGTGCCCACCTGGATGATGACGCCATCCTTCATGATCGCGATGCGGTCGCCGAGACGGATCGCCTCGTCGAAATCATGGGTGATGAAGACGATGGTCTTGGAGAGCATGCGCTGAAGACGCAGGAACTCGTTCTGCATCTCGTGGCGGATCAGCGGATCGAGCGCGGAGAACGGTTCGTCGAGGAACCACAGCGCCGGTTCCGCGGCCAAAGAGCGGGCGATGCCGACGCGCTGCTGCTGTCCGCCGGAAAGCTCGCGCGGGTAGTGCCCGGCGCGCTCGGCGAGCCCGACCAGCTCGATCACCTTGCGGGCGCGCGCCTCGCGCTCCTCCTTGGCCACGCCCTGCACTTCCAGCGGAAAGGCGACATTGCCGAGCACGGTCCGGTTGGGCAGCAGGGCGAAGTTCTGGAACACCATGCCCATCTTGTGCCGGCGCAGCTGGATCAGCTCGTCCGGCGTCATGCGCAGAAGGTTCTGGTGCTCATAGAAGACCACCCCGGCGGTGGGCTCCACCAGGCGCGACAGGCAGCGCACGATGGTGGATTTGCCCGAGCCGGACAGGCCCATGATGATGAAGATCTCGCCCTGGCGGATTTCCAGCGTCGCGTCGCGCACGGCGGCGAACAGCCCGGCGGCCCGGATCTCGGCGGGCGTCGCCTCCGGGTTTTCGCGCAGGAACGTCTCGGCATTGGCGCCATAGACCTTCCAGAGGTTGCGGCAGACAAGGGCGGGCGGTGCGTCCGCCGCGAGGCGCAGCTTGCCGGCGGGCGCGGGGGTCGCCGGAGCCTGATCCAGCGAGCCTTGAGCGAGCGGACCCTGAGCAAGCGAAACCATGGCCATGGGCCCCTCTCTTTCGGTCGGAATGGCAGGATCGATGCCGCCGCGAGGGCGGCGGCATCCACGGTCACACCGGCCGGCGGCGCGCCGGCCGGGCCTGATCTGGCCGGATCAGTATTCGCCCTTGTGCTTGGTCACATAGGCGGCGACGACCTCGTCGAGCGGCTTGCCGTCGACATCGACTTCCTTGACCATCAGGTTCAGCTCGGGCCCGTCGATCTTCAGCTTCTTCAGCACCTCATAGGCGCCGGGCCACTTCTTCTTGGTCTCGGCGGAGGTGTACTTGAAGATGTCGCCATGCGGCTTGCCGCAGTCGAACGCCTTGTCGGGGTTGATGCCCCATTTGGGGTCGGTGTAGCAGGCCTCGGTATATTCCGGGAACTGAACCCACTCGCCCTCGAACACCGAGGGCACCCAATGCGGGGAATAGACCCACAGCATGATGGGCGCCTTGCGCTCGTAAGCCGACTTCAGTTCGGCGAACATCGCCGATTCCGTACCGGCATCCACCGCCACGAAGGGCAGGCCCAGCGCTTCGATCCGCTCGGGGTCATGGCCGCCCCAGGTCGCCTCCATGCCGAGATAGCGGCCCTTGGGCGCGGTCTCCGGGGCGGAAAAGGCCTCGCCGCACTTCAGCAGCGCCTTCCAGTCCGGGAGGCCCGGGCACTTCTCCTTCATGTAGAGCGGATACCACCATTCTTCCTTCGCCGCCGGGCCGAGAGGGCCGAGATTTTCGGTCTTGCCGGTGGCGTCGGAGGCCTTCATCGCGTCGCCCGCCGTCGTTGCCCACAGCTCGGTCATCACCGTGACGTCGCCATTCTCCATGGCCGTGAGGCCGGTGAGATAGTCGATGGTGACGTATTCGACCTTGTAGCCCTTGGCCTTCAGCAGCTCGCCCGCGACATGCGAGGTGAGGTGCTGGCCCGTCCAGTCGTGAAGGGCGATGATGATCGGGTCTTTGGATTCCTCCGCCTGAGCTGCCAGCGGCGCGGCAAGGCTGGAAGCCGCCAGCATGCCACCCAGGATGGCGGCCTTGAAAAGACGGTGAGCGCGCATGTGTTTGGTCCCTCGGATGAACGATTGAAGGCAACGCGTCGTCTGGTGTCGGATAGTCCTCGCGGGTCGAAGTGTCCTTACAGGAACATCTGTTTCTTGATAGGCAATTTGCGGGCCACACGGAGCGGCTGGCCCGCCGCGCGCGGGCGGCGCACCTCCCCTCACTCCTTCGGATAGACGATGATCGAGAGGTAGCTCATGGGCAGGCTGTAGAGCTCCTCCGGCCCGTGCTGAACCGAAGCGTCGAAATAGAGCGTGTCCCCCGGCTCCAGGTGATAGAGCTTGTCGGCGTGCCGGTAGCCGACAGAGCCGGTGAGCATGTAGATCAGCTCCACCCCGCTATGGCGGAAGGCGGAATAGGGCGCGGCCCCCTCCGGCAGCGTGATGAGGAAGGGTTCCAGCGCCACGTCCGTGCCGAGCGACTGCGCCAGCATTTCGTAGATGTGCCCGGCCCGCGTGCCCCGCCGCTCCGTTACCGCGCCCTGCCCGGCCTTCACGAAGGAACAGTCGCGCCGGTCGTCATAGCCGGCAAACAGCGAGGCGATCGGCACGTTCAGCGCACTGGCGATGGCCGTCAGAGTCGCCAGCGAGGAGGAGATCTGCCCGTTCTCGATCTTCGAGATCATGCCCGGCGAGATGCGCGCGGTCGCCGCGAGTTCGGAGCTGGTGATGTCGCGCCGCTTGCGGTGCTGGCGGATCTGCGCGCCGATCGCCTGCTCGACGGTCAGGCTGGGCACCCGTGGCTCGCTGGAGGGCGCCGGCGCTGCCGGAACCCCGCTCGCCGGAGGGGCGACGGGCCGCGGCGACACCGCCGCGCCGTTCACCGCGTCCTGTATCGCCGCGTCGATGGCGGCCACCGCCGCGTCATGCGGCGGGGCGGCGCCGTTGGCCGCCGCCGGACGCGTCAGGCTGCGCAGGGGCATTCGCATGGAAGCTCAGCCCTTGGGCGGCAGGCTGGACTGGCGCGGGGCGGTCCCCGTCGGCAGCGCGGCGCCGTCGTCGAACGCGGCGAGATAGGCCACCGCCGTCTCGCGGTAGCGCGCCGTGCCCTTGTACTCGGCGATGTCGGGATGCAGGTCCCGCAGCACCCGGTGCAGGCGCTTGCCCCAGATTTCGACGCGGGCGAGGTCCTCCAGGCTGCACAGGTAGCAGCGTATGCCGAAAAGAATGGCATTGGAGCGCGGCAGCCGGAACAGCGACTGGAGTTCCACCCGCAGATGCAGCTTCCGGCCGACATTCTCGGGGGTCACGGTGGTGCGCTCGGGGCCCCATTGCGGGTAGTTCTCCGGGCTGGTGTCGAGCCGCGGATTGACCGTCATGGTCCAGTTCAACCGACGCACCGGCGCGCCATATTGCAGGCGCAGCAGGAATTTCAGCGCCCGGTCGAAAACGCCCTTCTCATGCGCCAGCGGCACGGGCCCGTGCCATTGGTGGAAACTCATGCCGACATCGAAATCCATCGACCAGTCAGCCTGCGTCGTCACCATGCCGCCATCGATGAAGAGGTTGTCGTCGCGCTGGTCCTGCAGGGTGAAATCGCCCTGCGCCTGGCGGGTGATGTATTCGAAGGGCGGCAGCGGCAGGGTGGAGGCGTCCCCGAAGACGAAGCTGTCGCGGATGCCGAGCGGGCGGTTCTCCCAGGTCCAGTTCGTGCCCTCGCGGGTGAGCGTGAAGTGTTCGGGATAGGAGGCCGCGAAACTCTCCATGATGAGTTCGAGCGTGTCCCATTGGGCCGCCATCATGTGCGGCAGCACCTTGCAGCGGCTGGGGTCCTGCTCCAGCACTTTCGCGCGCTCGCGGCATTCGGCGACATAGTGCTCGTCGACATCGAACGGGTTGTCATAGGCCGGGCTCGGCCCGCCCGGCACATGCGGCTCGATGTTCACCGAGTACATGTAGTTGTCCTCGGGGAACGGGAAGGGAAAGCGCAGCACCGCCGCGTCGGAATTGCGGTAGCTGTAATCGTCCCGGAAGGTCTCGTCCGGCTTGAACTGGATGTTCATGGCGGTCTCCGTTGCCGGTCAGAGGTCGAGCACGAGGCGCGGCGTCTTCGCGCGCGACACGCAGGTCATGATGAAGCGGTTGGAGGCACGCTCCTCTGCGTCGAGATAGTGGTCGCGGTGCTCGGGCACGCCCTCCGCTACCTCAATGAGGCACTGGCCGCAGGCGCCGCCGCGGCACAGGCACGGCGCCTCCACCCCGGCCGCCTCGATCGCGTCGAGCAGCCCGGTCTCGGCATCGACCATCACCTCGATGCCGGAACGGCGCAGCACGGCGATGAAGGGCTCGCCCCCCGCCACCGCGCCGCCGAAGGATTCGGCGTGCAGCCGCTGCGCCGGCCAGCCGAGGCTGCGCGCCCGCGCGGTGGCCGCCTGCATCAGGCTGTCGGGTCCGCAGGTGTAGAAATGCGTGCCGAGGGGCTGGGAAGCGAGCGCCGCGTCGAGGCCTTCCAGCGTCGCCCCGCTGTGGATGTGCAGGTGCGGCCCGGCATAGGGAGAAAGGAGCGCGGCGAAGGCTTCGCGCTCGTCGGGGCGGCAGAAATGGTGCAGTTCCCACGGCACGCCCTCCGCCGCGAAGGCGGCGAGATAGGCGAGAAACGGCGTCAGCCCGATGCCGCCGCTCACCATCAGATGGCGCCGGGCGGTGCGGATCACCGGGAACAGGTTCGCCGGCAGCCCCGCCTCGATGACGTCGCCGACGCCGACCCTCTCATGCAGGAAGGCCGAGCCGCCCTTCGAGGCCGCGACGCGGCGCACGATGATGGAGAGGTGGCTGCGATCGGCCGGGTTGGCGATCAGCGAATAGGCGTTCTTATGCACCTTCGCGCCGTCTGGCAGGAACAGCCGCAGATGCGCGCCGGGGCCGGAAGGCGGGACAAGGCCGCCATCGGCCGGCACGAAGGTGAAGGCCTTGAGCGTCGGCGAGAGCGGGGTGGCCGCCGCCACGCGCAGCGCGAGGGCCGGCCCGTTGGATGCGCTCATGGAAACAGCTCCTCCACGGGGGGCAGCTCGCCCGGCGCCTCGGCATCCGCCTGCACGCCCATGAAGGCGGCATGGGTGCGGGAGAAATGATCGCGCACGGCGAGCTGCGCGCCGCAGCCGGCGCAGGCCGCAAGGCTCGTCGTGACCCCGTCGGTGATGGTCTTGCAGTGGACGCAGAACACGCGGCGCCGCAGCGAGCCGGCATGGGCGGTGTGGCATTCATAGGCGTCGAGCCCCGCGGCGCGGGCGCGTTTCGCCACCTCCCAGATGAAGCCCTCCTCCCCCACCGCATAAAGCCGCAATCCCACGGTCTCCCGCTCCAGGCGATGGGCCAGGCGATCGAAAAGCTGGGCAGCCGCGCGGAAGGAGCGGGTTTCCAGCAGCGGGGCATTGCCGCCGGCGGGCGCGGGTTCGGGTTGGGCGTCCACGCCTGGGGTGCCCGCCACGACCCAATAGGCGAGCGGTGCGGCCGCATCCTCGGTCCCGTCGATGATCGCGGCGAGCGGGCGCGGAGCGTCGCTCACCACCAGATGGCGGCGCCCGTCCCCGTCCACGGCGAGGCGCTGGTAAACCGGCCGGCTCTTGATGGCGGAAGGCAGCATGGGGTCGGTCTCGCGAACCGGTTGGCACGAAGGATGCTCGCTGGAAGACCGGTTCGCCGGGGGCGAAAAGTTTCCTTGCGATAAACATTAGTGTTCAGCGGGAAACTTCCAGCGTCAAGAAGCGACACTGCTCATTGTTTAGGCGCGATGACGTCGTGGGCGGCGTCGCAGCCGCTAAATTCTCATCAAGAAACTATCTTGACAAGCAAGAAATATCGGCGAGGCTTTCGGCAAGATCGGGAAAGGCCCCCATGGTCGGAGACGGGGGCGATCCGGCCGCTTCCAGATATCGTCCCACAGGACAAGGGGAACACGCACATGACCATCCGCGTCGCCATCATCGGTGCCGGCCCCTCGGGCATGGCCATGCTTCGAGCCTTCCAGTCCGCGCAGAAGAAGGGGGCTGATGTCCCGGAATTCGTCTGCTTCGAAAAGCAGTCCGACTGGGGCGGCATCTGGAACTATACGTGGCGCACCGGGCTCGACCAGTATGGCGAGCCGGTCCACGGCTCCATGTACCGCTATCTGTGGTCGAACGGCCCGAAGGAGTGCCTGGAATTCTCCGACTACACCTTCGAGGAGCATTTCGGCCGGCCGATCCCGTCCTATCCGCCGCGCGCCGTCTTGCACGACTACATCATGGGCCGGGTCGAGAAGGCCGGGCTCAAGCCGAGCGTGCGGTTCAACTCACCGGTACGCTGGGTCGACTATTCGGAAGAGACCGGCAAGGTCACCGTCACGGTGAAGGACCACGTGAAAGACCATCTCTATTCCGAAGTGTTCGACTATGTGGTGGTCGCCACCGGCCACTTCTCCACGCCGAACGTGCCCTATTTTCCGGGCATCGAGATGTTCCCCGGCCGCGTCATGCACGCCCATGACTTCCGCGCCGCCGACGAGTTCGTCGGCAAGGACCTGCTGGTGGTCGGCTCGTCCTATTCGGCGGAGGACATTGCCAGCCAGTGCTACAAATACGGCGCCAAGTCCATCACCTTCAGCTACCGCACCCGCCGCTCCAACTTCAAATGGCCGAGCTGCTTCACCGAGAAGCCGCTGCTGGAAAAGTTCGACGGGCGCACCGCGCATTTCATCGACGGCACCAGCGCGGAGGTGGACGCGGTCATCCTGTGCACCGGCTATCTCCACCACTACCCGTTCCTGCCGGACGACATGCGCCTGAAGAGCGCCAACCGCATGAACCCGCCCGATCTCTACAAGGGCGTGATGTGGGAGAAGAACCACAAGCTGTTCTATCTGGGCATGCAGGACCAGTACTACACCTTCAACATGTTCGACGCCCAGGCCTGGTATGTGCGCGACATCATCCTCGGCCGCATCACCCTGCCGGCGGATGCCGAGATCGCCGCCGACATCGCGCGCTGGCTAGAGAAGGAAGGCGCCATCGAGACCGCCTTCGACGCGATCGACTTCCAGACCGACTACATGAAGGAGCTGATCCCGGCGACCGACTACCCGATGTTCGACCTCGACGCCGCCGCCGCGCTGTTCAAGGTGTGGGAGCACGACAAGGAGCGCGATATCATGGGCTACCGGGACAATTCCTACACCTCGATCATGACCGGCAACCCGGCGCCGGCGCACCACACCAAATGGCTGGAGGCGCTGGACGATTCCTTCGACGCCTTCATCAACCCACCGGCCGTGGCGGCCGAATAGGCCGCCCGTTCAGCGCGAGGACAGGCCATGAACATCCAGCTCGGCGCGGTCCAGCCCGGCACGGCGGCGCGGCGGATCAATCCCGCCC
>JAEZMI010000344.1 GCA_023414975.1 Pseudomonadota bacterium
GTGATGAACCTCTCGAACCTCAAGGTGAACCTTATCAATCCAGGCCCGATCCGCACGCGGATGCGGGCGAAGGCCTTCCCGAGCGAGGACCCGAATACGCTCCCGGCGCCGGAAGAGGTGGCGCAGGCGATCCTCTCGCTCTGCCTGCCGAGCTTCGAGGCGACGGGGCAGCTCTACGATTTCCCCACGCGCAGCCTCAAGGCGTTCCCGGTTCCGGCGTGAGGATGCGGCGGCGCGAGAAGATCGCCACCGAGACCACGACGCCGACGAGTTGCAGCATGCCGCCGACGGCCTCGGGGACGCTTGGCAGGCGCTGTTCATAGGCGAGGCCATAGCCGAGGGCGAACACGGTTTCGGCGACGATGAGCTGGGCCGACAGCGCCATGGGCAGGCGCTCGGAGGCGACGACCCAGCCATAGGTGCCGAACCACGAGGTGATCGCGCCCATCATCAGCGCCCACAGGAAGAAGTGCTGCGTCGCGGGGCTGGCCAAGTCGAGCATGGCCGGGCCGCTGGAGACGAAGGGCAGCAGCAGGAAGGCCAGCAGCCCGCAGCCCACGCCCTGCACGCCGGTCCAGCGCAGCGCGTCCGGCGCATCGCTCGCGCGCATGATCACGGCATTGGCCATGCCATAGGCGATCCACATGAGGAGCGCGACCACGGCCATCGCGACGCCGAGCAGCAGGTCCCCGACCGCGCCGGCCGGCGCTTCCTGAAGACTGGCGATATTGACCACGCCGAGCCCCGCGGCGATGAGCCCCAGCGGCACGGCAAGCCGGCGCCAGGGCATGGAGCGCTCGCGAAAATTCGCGGTGATCGCCAGCAGCACCGGAGCCGTTCCGGTGATGAGCGGCGGCAGCACCGCGCCCGCGAGCAGCACCGCGTAGGAAATGGCGAGGAAGTAGCCGAAGGTGCCGATCGCCCCGAGCACCATGCCCATCAGCAGCATCCGCCGCGACATGCCCGTGGGCCGGAACTGCGGAATGGCCATCAGGCACGCGCTGACCACGCCGAAGATGAGGTAGCGGATCACGGAGATGTCGAGCGCGGTAAACGGCTCCACCGCGCGCGGTGCGATGAAGGCGAGGCCCCACAGCGCCCCGGTCATGAGGCCCGCCAGAAGTCCGATCAGCATGGGGAAAGTTCCAGAATCGCGAGGCCATAAGCATCGCGGTAGTGACCGGCCTTTTCCAGCCCTCGATCGTTGCTATCATCGCCTTCCAACCTCAGGATCGAAGGTCGCGGCGATGAAACACCTTACATCCGAAGCTGCCGGCCTCGATCCCGTGGATGCCCGCCTCATCCGCGAGCTGGACCGCGACGCGCGCCAGCCGGTCAGCGCGCTCGCGCGGGCGGTCGGCATGTCCGGGCCGGCGGTGGCGGAGCGTCTGCGGCGGCTGGAGACGGCGGGGATACTGAAGGGCTTCAGCGCCGAGATCGAGCCGCGCGCGCTCGGCTACGCGCTGAGCGCTATGGTCCGCATCCGCCCGCTTCCCGGCAAACTGCATCTGGTGGAACGGCTGATAGACGCCTGCCCCCAGATCGTGGAATGCCACAAGATCACCGGCGACGACCCGTTCCTCGCCCGGATGGTGGTGCGCAGCGTGGAGGAGATGGACGGCGTTCTGGAAAGCCTGTGCGAGCACGCCGTGACCAGCACGTCCGTCATCAAGTCGCACGCCGTGCGCCGGCGCTTGCCGCCGCTGGACTGAAGCTCTCAGTCCTTCTCGGCGTAAGGGTTGTCCTTCTCGCGCAGCGTCAGCCGGATCGGCACGCCCGGCATGTCGAAGGTCGTGCGCAGATTGTTGACGAGGTAGCGCAGATAGCTTTCCGGCAGGGCGTCGGCGCGCGAGCAGAACAGCACGAAGCTCGGCGGGCGCGCCTTGGGCTGTGTCATGTAGCGCAGCTTGATGCGCCTGCCGGAAACCGCCGGCGGCGGATGATCGCTCGTCACGTCGCCCAGCCAGCGGTTGAGCGGGTTGGTGGCGACACGGCGGTTCCACACCTGGTGCGCCTGCTGGATGGCCCGGACCAGACGGTCGAGCCCCTCGCCGGTGATCCCCGAGACGAGCACGACGGGCGCGCCCTTCACCTGGGGCAGCCAGTGGTCGGCTTCCTCGCGCATCCGCGTGGCGAAACCGGGCTGGTCCTTCACGAGATCGGACTTCGAGAGCGCCAGCACGATGGCCCGCCCCTCGCGCTCGGCTAGGTCGGCGATGCGCAGGTCCTGCTCCTCGAAGGGATGGGTGGCGTCCATCAGCACCACCACCACCTCCGCGAAGCGGGCGGCACGCAGCCCGTCGGCAACGGAGAGCTTTTCCAGCTTGTCGTCGATGCGCGCGCGCTTGCGCATGCCCGCCGTATCGAACAGCCGCAGCGGCACGCCGTGGTGCTCGACATCGACGGCGATCGAATCGCGGGTGATGCCGGCCTCGGGTCCCGTCAGCAGCCGATCCTCGCCGAGGAGCGCGTTGATGAGAGTCGACTTGCCCGCGTTGGGGCGGCCGAGGACGGCGACGCGGATGGGGCGCGCGGCGCGCTCCTCGTCGGACTCATTGTCCTGATCGTCCGCCTCATCGTCCTCATCGGTCACGACCACCGAGAGCGCGCGGACGAGGTCCGCCATGCCGTCGCCATGCTCGGCGGAGAGCTCAACCGGGTCGCCCAGCCCCAGCGAATAGGCCTCCAGCGACCCCGCCAGGGCGCCCTTCGCCTCGGCCTTGTTGGCCACGAGAATCGTGTGTTTGCCGGACTTTCGGGCGAGATCGGCGAAGGTGCGGTCGCTCGGCGTGAGGCCGGCCTTGGCGTCGATGAGGAACAGCAGCACATCGGCGTCGTCGATCGCCGCCTCGGTCTGCGCCCGCATCCGCCCTTCCAGCGTCTCCGCCTTGGCCTCCTCCAGTCCCGCCGTATCGATCACACGAAACGAAAGATGCCCCAGCCGCCCATCCCCCTCCCGCCGGTCGCGGGTGACGCCGGGGCGGTCGTCGACCAGCGCGAGGCGCTTTCCGACCAACCTGTTGAAAAGCGTCGACTTTCCGACGTTGGGCCGGCCGATGATGGCAACGGTGAGGGTCATGAGACGGCGCCTTTGCGCGCGCTATTGCGCCGGGGTGGCGGCTTCAGGCGCCGGTGCGGGCATGTCGTATTTGGCCGAATTGGCCGGCTGCGGCGGCGGCGCGTTGTAATCCACGCCCGGCACACCCTCCGGAAACACCGGCGTACGGGCGCCCGGCAGCACTTTTTCCTTCTCGGCGAAGGGGTTCATCTTGTCGAGCGTCTCGCAGCCGGCCACGGCCAGAGCCAAGCCGAGCACTGGCAGAAGGGAGAGGGCACGGCGCAGTCGCGGCGTGGCAAGCTTCATCATCGGCTTCTCCTCACTGGACGGCAGGCGCGGTCGCCGGAGCTACCCCGCCGGCATCGGCGGGCGCGGGGGCTGCGGCGGGCGCTGGAGCCGGCGCCTGGGTGCTCGCCAGCGTCCGCATGAGTTCGGCACGGCGGCGCAGACCCGGCGGGCTCTGTCCATCGTTCAGGATCGCGGCAAAGGTATCGGTCGCGGCCTTGTACTCACCGGCCTTGTACTGAGCGAGCCCGATCAGCTCCCGCGCGGAATGGCGAAAGGCACCGTCCGGCGTGTCCAAGGGCTTGACGCGGCTTTCGATTTCGCTGAGCGGCGCGGTGTCGACGAGCAGCATTGCCGCCCGTATCTGCGCCACGTCCTGCATGAGCCGACCGACATTGGCATCGGCCGCCAGCGCGTCGAACTCGGCGACGGCGGCCTTGGAGTCGGTCTTTGAAAGCTCGATCGCGGAGCGGAAGCGGGCGAGGGTGCGGTACCCTGACGGTGCGTCCTTCTCCAGCTCGGCAAACGCCGTCTCGGCTTCGGCCGTCTTGCCCTGCCCCGCCAGTTGCAGCGCCGCCTCGAAGCGCGCGCCCGCTTGCTGCGCCTTCTGCAACTGCCACCACTCGTAACCGCGCCAGCCCGCCACCACGAGGACGATCAGCACGGCAAGGCCGATAAAATAGGCGCCGTAGCGGCTCCAGAGCCGGGAAAAGCGTTCGCGACGCAGATCCTCGTCGATCTCGTGGAAAATGTCGGCCATGTCGTGTCCGTGGGCAGGTCGTCAAAAAGGCACCGGCGGCGGCAGGAGCCGCGAACCGAACCGGCGAAAGGCCGCGTAAACTAGCGATGCGGCTTCAACAAGGCAAATCGGCGCGCGGTGCCAAGGTAAAGCGGATCAGCCACGTTGACCGGCGCCATCAAGACTTCTTGGGCGCATAAACATGCTCAGGCCCAGGGAAACTGCGGGCGCGCACCTCGCTCGCATAGGACTCCACGGCCGCGCCGATCGCCGGACCGATCTCGGCGAACTTCTTCACGAAGCGCGGCACACGGTCGGACAGGCCGAGCATGTCCTCCAGAACGAGGATCTGTCCGTCGCACGCCGCCGAGCCGCCGATACCGATGGTGGGCGGGGCGACTTCCTGCGTGATCTGACGGGCCAGGGGCTCAGATATCGCTTCGAGCACGATCGAGAAGGCGCCGGCGTCGGCAATGGAGCGCGCATCGTCCAGGATGAGCGCGGCGCTCGCCTCATCGCGGCCCAGCGCCTTGAAGGAACCGAGCGTGTTGATGGCCTGCGGCGTGAGCCCGACATGTCCCATGACAGGAACGCCGCGATCGGCGAGGAAACGCACCGTTTCCGCCATCCGTCGGCCGCCTTCCAGCTTCACCGCGCCGGCACCGGTTTCCTTGAGCACGCGCGCGGCGGTCGCGAAGGCCTGCTGCGGCGAGCCTTCATAGGAGCCGAAAGGCAGGTCGACGACGACGAGGGCCCGCGAGGAGCCCCGCATCACCGCCTGCCCCTGCAGGATCATCATCTCAACCGTCACCGGCACCGTCGTTTCCATGCCGTGCATCACCATGCCAAGCGAATCGCCCACCAGCATGAAGTCAACATGTGGATCGATTAGCCGCGCGGTGTGGGCATGATAGGCGGTGAGGGAAACGATGGGCTCGCCGCCCTTCTTGGCGCGGATATCCGGGGCGGTAAGGCGGCGAGCGGCGGACTGGACCGACATATCGGGGCGATTCCTCTTATTTTTGTAGGGCTTTATCAGCCCATTACCGGCACCCCGATGATGTAGGGGTGGAGGCCGAAGGCAAGCACGGCATAAAGCACGACACCGCCGAGGATCGCAACGAGGTCTCCGCCCCAGCCGGCCGGAGCCGCCGGGAGGGGGCGTCGGCTGCGCTTGGCCATGATCCGCAGCACCACGGCCCAGGCGAGGATCACCACCGCGAGCGTGACGGTCGCCGCGTCGCCGTTGGAGATGAGATGGGCGAGCGCCCAGGTCTTTATCGCCACGAGGAACGGGAACTTCAGCCACGCTTTGATGTGGCTCGGCACCAGCGCCGCCACGGCGGCGATGCAGGCGAACAGCATGAGCAAAAGTGCGAGATGGCGCAGGCCCACGGGCGGGTCATACAGCTGCGCCGGCCCTTCGGCGCGCCACTGGCCGAAACCATAGGCCATCATCAGCACGGCGGCGGCGGCAAGGATGCCGTGCAACAGACGGTAGGTGGTTGCACCCAACATCTCACCGGCGGTGGCCGTCATCTTCCGGCGTGCGGAGATCAGGTGGATCGCGACGAAAAGGGCAAGGCCGGCGAGCATGAGGATCATGGGGCGCTCCGAGGCTGAAAGGCGCCGGAAGTTAGATCGCTTCCAGAACAGACGCCATCCGACTAAGCGCCACGCCCAGCCGCGCTCTGTATCTCTCGATAAACCATATTTCGGTACCGGGCTCCCCCAAGGGAGCGCACCGTGTCACACTCTCTCTTCACGTGGGAGAAGCCTGTGATGCGCGTCCATCCTGCCTTGCTGGCGTTGCTGCTCGGCGCCGCCGTGCCTGCACATGCCGCCGGACAGGACCAGCCGCGAAAAGCGACGGTTGTCGCTCTCGCGCCGGCAAGCGAACTCATGCCCCCGAACGCGCCCCGCGCGGTGAAGGCGCATATCGATATCTCGGCGCAGACCATGGAAGTCTGGGTCGACGGCTGGCGACGCTACACTTGGCCCATTTCCTCCGCCCGAAAGGGCTATCGGACACCGACTGGCGCGTTTCAGCCCTACCGGATGCACCGGCGTTACTTTTCCCGCAAATACGACAACGCGCCCATGCCCTACGCTATCTTCTTCGATGGCGGCTATGCCATTCACGGCACCAGCGACCTGCGCCGACTGGGACGCCCCGCCTCCCATGGCTGCGTGCGGCTGCACCCGCAGAATGCCGCGACTTTCTTCGCCCTTGTCAGCAAGGTCGGGCGGGTTAATACGAATATCGTCATCACACGCTGATTGGACCATAAGAGAATCAGCTCGCTGCCGCAGGGCGCGACCGCGACGGATTAGAGGCGCCGACCCTCAGCGATGCTACTGGATTATGTAACGCTGCTGGCGGCCGTGGGAATTTCCGCCGCCTGCCTCTCTCTGGTGCTCTTCATCGGCTGGCTCATGGGGCCGAAGGACACCTTCGTGCTCAACTCCGCGCTGGGCGGGGCCGTCTGCGGGCTGGGGCTCTTGGCGTACGGGTTCTATGTGGCCGCGCCCTATGTGCCGATTGCCGTCGCGGCGTTCGCCGTCATCCTGACCGGACTGTCCATACTCGTCGGGGCGGGACATCGCTTCCGCACGGGGCAGTCGTCGCGACGGCTGGTCATCGTCACAGCGGTGACGGCCAATCTCCTGGCCCTGCCGGGCCTCATCATGGGCTATAACGGCATTGGCTTCGTGCCGGTCAATCTTGCCGCGGCGACCCTGCTGTTTCTGGTCGCGGCGCAATACTGGCCGGTCCGACACATGGCTCCCGCCGCGATCCGAGGCCTGTGCGCACTCTACGGGATTATCGGCGCGTCCTTCGCCTTGTGCGCGATCATGCTCGTCATCGATGGGCGGCTGACCCTCGAAGGCGCGCCGTCGGGGTGGGCGGAAGACCTTTCGCTGCTGGTCATGGTCGCCTGCGTGCCCGGCATCGGCGCCATAACGCTCACGCTCAACCAGTCTCGCCTTGCGGCCAAACTGCACAGGGCGGCTATGACGGACTCTCTCACCGGCCTGATGAACCGTCGAGCCCTGTTTGACGCGTGCTCCGCGGTTCCGTTCGCGGCTGGAAGAGCCGTCATCGTGTTCGACATCGACCACTTCAAGAGCATTAACGACACACACGGCCACGCATTCGGCGACGCCGTCATCACGCTCTTCGCCGATGCAATCAAACGGCATGCTCCGAAGGACGCGCTGATTGCTCGGCATGGTGGCGAAGAGTTCGCACTGGTCCTTCCGGCCGGCTCGGCGAATGACGCGTTCAAGCTTGCCGAGGAGGTCTGTGCGACCTTTGCGCGGGACGCCTCGAACCTCGGTGTGCCGGGCTTCACCTCCAGCGCCAGCGCGGGAATTGCCCGCGGAGCGCGACGCGGAATGACCTTCGAGCAGGCCCTCAATGAGGCGGACAAGGCGCTCTATATCGCCAAGCGCGGAGGGCGCAATCGGGTGATATCGGCCTGACCGCACCGTCCTGGTCGCGCCGTCCAGACCGGACGAAGAAGACCGCTCAGGCCGCCTTCTTCACGTCCTTCACATCGGTGAAGACGATGCCGGGCCAGCGGTCACCGGTGTAGCCTATCATGAAGGCGGAAGGGCTGAGGAAGACGAGATCGCCATCGAGATCCTCGGCGGTCGAGAGCCGGTTGCCGGCCGCGAATTCGTCCAGCCGCTTCGGATCGGCCGACGAGACCCAGCGCGCGAGCTGGAACTCCGACATGTCGAAGCCGACATCGAGCCCGTACTCGGCCTCGAGCCGGTTCTTCAGCACGTCGAGCTGCAGCGGCCCGACCACCCCGACCAGCGCCGGGGAGCCGTCGGTCGGGCGGAACACCTGGACCACGCCTTCCTCCGCCATTTCCTGCAACGCCTGCTTCAGCTTCTTGGCCTTCATCGCGTCCGAGAGCTTCACCCGGCGCAGAATTTCCGGCGCGAAGCTCGGCACACCGACGAAGTTGATGTCCTCGCCCTCGGTGAGCGTGTCCCCGATGCGCAGATTTCCGTGGTTGGGGATTCCGACCACATCGCCCGCATAAGCCTCCTCGGCGAGCTGGCGGTCCTGGGCGAAGAAGAACTGCGGCGTGGCGAGGCTCATCGGCTTTCCGGTACGCACCAGCTTCGCCTTCATGCCGCGCTGAAGCTTGCCAGAGCAGAGCCGCGCAAAGGCGATGCGGTCCCGGTGGTTCGGATCCATGTTCGCCTGGATCTTGAAGACGAAGGCCGTCATGCGCGGCTCTTCCGCCTCGACACGACGCTTGTCCGCATCCTGCGCGCGCGGCGGCGGCGCATAACGGCCGAGACCTTCGAGGAGATCGCCGACCCCGAAATTGCGCAGCGCCGAGCCAAAATAGACCGGCGTCAGATGGCCTTCCAGGAAGGCCTTCAGCTGGAACGGGTTGCACCCCTCGCGCACGAGGCCGAGTTCCTCGGCGAGCGCATCCTCCTGCAGCGTCACATTCAGCGCCGCGATCTCCGCCATGCTCATGTCGCGCAGCGGCCCGGTCTTGCCTTCATCGCCATCGAGCAAGCGCATGCCGCCGGTCGCGACATCCATCGTGCCGACGAAGTCGCGCCCGCGCCCGACCGGCCACGTCATCGGCGAGGTATCGAGCGCCAGCGTCTTCTCGATCTCGTCGAGGATCTCGAAGGGATCGCGGCTCTCCCGGTCCATCTTGTTGATGAAGGTAATGATGGGGATGTCGCGCAGGCGGCAGACTTCCAGCAGCTTGCGCGTGCGGGATTCGATGCCCTTGGCCGCGTCGATCACCATCACCGCCGCATCAACGGCGGTCAGCGTGCGATAGGTGTCTTCCGAGAAGTCCTCGTGGCCCGGCGTGTCCAGGAGGTTAAAGACATGACCGCCGAACTCGAAGGTCATCACCGAGGTGGCGACCGAGATGCCGCGTTCGCGCTCGATCGCCATCCAGTCCGAACGCGTCGAGCGCCGGTCCTTCTTGGCGCGCACCTGTCCGGCGAGCTGGATCGCGCCACCGAACAGCAAGAGCTTTTCGGTCAGCGTGGTTTTGCCCGCGTCAGGATGCGAGATGATCGCGAAGGTGCGGCGGCGCGCCACTTCGAGCGCGATCGGCGAGGCGGCGGAGTTGGAGAGCGCGTTCATGGGCGGGACATGGCAGGGAAGCCGCCGCGGATCAAGAGGCCGAGGGATATCGGGCGGTCAGCCGAACTGCCGAGCGTAGCTCTCAGGCTTGAAGCCGACCAGCAGAGCTCCATCCGCTTCCAGCACCGGCCGCTTGATGAGCGAGGGCTGGGCCTGCATCAGCGTAAGCGCCTTTGCCTCGTCAATGCCCGCCTTGTCGGCGTCGTCCAGCTTGCGGAAGGTCGTGCCAGCACGGTTGAGCAGCGTCTCCCAGCCGACCTTGTTCGCCCAAAGCCTCAGGCGGGCGGCCTCGATGCCTGACGCCTTGTAGTCGTGAAAGGCATAGGCGACGCTGTGCTGATCGAGCCAGGCACGCGCCTTCTTCATCGTGTCGCAGTTCTTGATGCCGTAGATCGCGACCGCCACTTTGCCCTCGCCCGAATTCAGCGCGGCGCGTTGAGCCGCGCCACGGCACGGCGGGTCATAACGCCGGCGAGGTGCGCGCGATAGGCGCCGGTGCCATGAATATCGCTGATCATGGCGTCGCTCTCCAGGGTAAGCCCCTCCAGCGCTTCGACGCTGAAGTCCCTCGCCAAGGCGGCCTCGGCCGCCTCCCAACGGAAAACACCCCCCTGTCCGGCGCCGGTGATCGCCACGCGCACAGCACCCGCACCGCGCCACACAAAGGCGCCGGCCATCGCATAACGCGAAGCCGGATTGGGGAATTTCTCATAAAGGCCCTGCCCCCCGAGGGGAAAGCGGACCTGTAGAACAATCTCGCCCGGCTCCAGGGCCGTCTCGAACAGATCGCGGAAGAATTCCCCCGCGGGAATCTCCCGCCGGTCGGTCACGATAACGGCGTCCAGCGCGAGACTGGCGGCCGGATAGTCGGCAGACGGGTCATTATTGGCGATGGAGCCGCCGATGGTGCCGCGATTGCGGACCGCCGGATCACCGATGAAACCCGCGAGTTCTGCAAGCCCCGGCAGGGCTTCGCGAACGAGCGGCGAGGCATGCACCTGCGCGTGCGGTGTCATGGCACCGATTACCAAGGTGTCGCCCTCGCGGCTGATGCCGACGAGGCCAGGTACCGCCGAGAGGTCGACCAGATCGCTCGGGCTGGCCAGGCGCTGCTTCAGCGTCGCGACGAGCGTCTGGCCGCCCGCCAGAAGCTTGGCTTCCTCCTGCGTGGCGAGCAGGGCCTGCACGGCGGCGAGATCGCTTGGGCGATGATACGTGAAGGGGTACATCGCTCACTCCTTCCTGGCCGGAAGCGCCGCCATGGCCTTCGCACCGGCCATGATGGCCAGCACGATGTTATGGTAGCCGGTGCATCGGCAGATATTGCCTTCCAGCTCCGCCCGAACGACAGGTTCGTCCAGGATCGGGCCGTGACGGCGCACCATATCGAGCCCGGCCATGATCATGCCCGGCGTGCAGAAGCCGCATTGCAGGCCGTGATGCTCGCGAAATGCTTCCTGCATAGCATGCAGCCGTTGGGTGTCCCCGATCCCTTCGATCGTGGTCACGGCGGCACCCTCCGCCTGCACGGCAAGGAGCGCGCAAGACTTCGCGGCCTCGCCATCGACGTGAACGGTGCAGGCGCCGCACTGGCTGGTATCGCAGCCAACATGGGTGCCGGTGAGCGACAGCATGTCGCGCAGCAACTCGACCAGCAGCGTGCGCGGATCGATCGTGGTGGTGACCGGCGTGCCGTTCACGGTAAGCGTAATGGTCTGCATCGGCGTGCTCCCGGTCGGCCTTTGCGAATGCTCAAGGGGTCTCAGCGGCGGCAGGAACCGGCACGGTCTGCGGCGCGACCACCTGCGCGAAGGCGCCGAAAAACTCGCCGGCGAGTTTCTTCGAGGTGCCTTCGATCAGCCGCGCGCCGAGCTGCGCGATCTTGCCCCCCACCTTGGCCTCCGCCTCGTAGTTGAGGATGGTGACATCCCCCTCTTCGACCAGCCAGACCCTTGCACCGCCCTTGGCGAAGCCGGCGACGCCCCCCTGCCCCTCGCCGTCGATGCGATAGGCCGAGGGCGGATCGAGGTCGGACAGGGTGACCGCCCCGGCGAAGTTCGCCTTCACAGGTCCGATCTTCAGCACGACCTTGGCGGTGAACTCGGTCGGCGAGGTCTGCACCAGTTCCTGGCAGCCGGGAATGCAGCGCCGCAGGACATCGGCATCATTCAGCGCGCGCCAGACATCGTCGCGAGGGGCCTCGATACGGTGTGAGCCGGTCAGATCCATGAAACCCCCTGCAAGAAAGCCTGCGTCGTCGCACTCTCGGCGCGAAGGGCCGCACGCGAACGCCACGCCCCTTCAGCAACACGTATGCCAACCCTCACAACGACGCGGCTTGCGGCCCTCCGAGCTGCCAGCCGCACCGTCAGCAAGCGGTCCTGCCCGTGCCCAAGGCGGCGGGTGCATAAATTTAACGCAAGGCTAAGTCTCATTATCGATTGAGTAAATACCCACAATAGGTATGGTTAGATAGCACACAATATCTGGGCGTCGGCATGGCGGCGGCTGCCTCTCAGGGTGCCGGAATAGGAATGTCCTCCCGGAACCCGCGTCGTGGCCTAAATCTGACCTAACCCTCTTCACAGGCATATGAACTCGACATATTGGTTCTATAAATAGCACCTCTTCGGCATGGCGCGTGTGGCGCCCTCTCTGGATCAGCACATTGGTGAACCCGTTCGAGCTTCCCTCCCGCGTCGTCGATGACGGCATCTATGCCCGCACCGTCGCGCATCTGCGCGGGCGCGGCATCGTGCTGCCGCGCTTCTCCGAACTGGCGGCCCCCGAAACCATTCCTGCCGCCGCCCGGAAAATGGCTGCGGAGGCGGACCGGGACGCGCCGGATGCGCGCAATCTGTTCGGGGTTCATTGGTTCAATCAGGTGGACGATGTGGACGGTGTGATCGTTCCGTCCTTCCTCGAACTGCCGCGCGCCGTGACCGGCGTTGCCGCCCGCATCGTCGTGATGCAGGGACGGCACTTTCCGATGATCCGGGCGCACAAGGTGCTGGCGGCCTATGCCTGCCTGGCCCCGCGCCTCGTCGCCGGGATGTTCGATCCGACGCATCACCGCGCCGTCTGGCCCTCCACCGGCAATTACTGCCGCGGCGGCGTCGCGATCTCCCGCATCCTCGGCTGCCATGGCGTGGCGGTGCTGCCGGGCGGAATGAGCGCGGAGCGGTTCAACTGGCTGGAGAAATGGGTCACCGACCCCGCCGACATCGTGCGCACGCCGGGCACCGAGTCGAATGTGAAGGAAATCTACGACGCCTGCGCCGAGATGGCGAAGGACGAGGGTAACTTCATCCTCAACCAGTTCGCCGAATTCCCGAACTATCTCGCCCATTATGCCATGACCGGCCGGGCCGCCGGACGGCTGTTCGATGCGCTGAACGGCTCCGGCAAGCTGAACCTCGCCGCCTTCGTGGCGGGCACGGGGTCGGCCGGCACGCTGGGCGCGGGCGATTATCTGAAGGAGACCTACGGCACCCGCATCGTGGCGATGGAGCCCGTGGAATGCCCGACCCTGCTCTATAACGGCTTCGGCGAGCACAATATTCAGGGTATCGGCGACAAGCATGTGCCGCTGATCCACAACGTCACGAACACCGATCTCATCGCCGGCGTCTCCGATCATGCGACGGACGATCTCGGCCTGCTCTTCGGTTCGCCGGTGGGCCGTGCCTATCTGGCCGGGCGCCGGGGCATCGATGCGGCGACGCTGGACGGCCTCGCCGCGCTCGGCTTCTCCGGCATCGGCAATGTTCTCGCCGCCATCAAGACCGCGCGGCGCCTGGATCTCGGCGAGAACGACGTCATCATCACCATCGCAACGGACGGGGCGGAGCTCTACCCCAGCGAACTCGCCGCGCATCTTGCCCGACGTGGAGGCACGTATGATCAGGTCGACGCCGCGGAAGCGTTTGGCCAGCATCTGCTCGGCGGCGACGCGGACCATGTGCTCGAACTAGACCACCGCGAGCGTCAGCGCGTGTTCAATCTCGGCTACTACACCTGGGTGGAGCAGCAGGGCATCTCGGTTGAGGATTTCGACCGCCGCCGGCATCAGAGCTTCTGGAAAGGCCTGCGCGACGCCCTGCCCGCCTTCGACGAGATGATCGACCGCATGAATCGCGATGTCGGCATCGCCCAGGCGGCGTGAGGAGAACGCGATGGCGACGCCTCTCTCCTATTCCGATCTCCGGCAGCGTACCCGCGAGCGCGACCGCAGCCTGCGCGACAAGGTGACGACGCTGGAGGACGCCGTGCGGCTGGTCCAGAACGGCGATCATATCGCCGTGGGCGGCTGCACGGCGTCTCGAACGCCCTTCGCGCTCATTTGGGCGCTGGTCCGGGCCCGGAAGCGGGACCTCACCGTCTCGCGTTCGATCGTTTCGACCGAGGGTGACATTTTCTACGCTTCCGGCCTCTCCCGGCACATCATCACCAGTTGGTTCAGCCAGGGCATCGTCTGGGGCGTGTCCAAGGTGATGCGCGCCTATACCGAATCGAAGCGCGCCCGCTTCGAGGAGTGGAGCCACATGGCGATGGGCCTGCGCTATCGCGCGGGCGCCATGGGCGTGCCGTTCATGCCCATGCGCTCCATGCTCGGCTCGGACGTGCTGGGTCGGGTGAGCGGCGATACGGGCCCGGCGGACGCGGCATTCGCCGCCGCCAAGACCATGGAATGCCCGTTCACAGGTGAGACCCTGCTGCTGGTGCCCGCGCTCAACCCGGACGTGGCGATCATCCATGTCCAGCGCTGCGATGCCTATGGCAATGCGCAGCTCGACGGATTGACGTTCATGGACATCGACATCGCCATGGCGGCCAACCGGGTGATCCTCACCACCGAGCGCGTCGTCTCCAACGAACAGATCCGCCGCCACCCGGACCAGACCAAGATCGGCTTCTTCACCGTGGATGCCGTCGTCGAGGCCCCTTTTGGCTGCGCGCCGCATGAGTGTTACGGCCTCTACGAGCCATTCTACAGCCACATGGACATGTACGCGCAGATGACCGCGCGCGACCCGGAAGCCGGCGCGGCCGCCTATCTCGAGCGCTTCTATCACGAGCCGAAGAGCTGGGCGGACTATCTGAGCCGTATCGGCATGGCCGAGTTGCTGGATGCCCAGCGCCGCGGGAGTGGCATCTATGACGATTGAACGCGCCCGCGCCGGCCTCTCGCTCGCGCCCGTGCCCGGCTACACCGGCTCGGAATTGCTCGCGGTCATGAGCGCGCGTCTTCTGAAGGACGGCCAGACCGTTTTCGCCGGCGTCGGCATTCCGCTTCTCGCCGCCATTCTCGCGCAGAAGACACATGCGCCGGGCCTCACCATCCTCTTCGAAGGCGGGGTGATCGGCCCCTTCGTGGAAGCGGGTAAACTGCCGCCATCCACCAACGAACAGCGCTGCACCCGCCGCGCCAACATGCTGGTGTCGATCACCGAAGTGCTGCTGATGCTGCAGCGCGGCTATGTCGATGTCGGCTTCATGGGCGGCGCGCAGATCGATCGCTACGGCAACCTCAACTCCTCCTTCATCGGCGATCCCGCGGACCCGAAGATCCGCCTGCCGGGCACGGGCGGCGGTAATGACATCGCCTCGCTGGCCGACATGATCGTCGCCATGAAGCATGAGAAGCGGCGCTTTGTGGAGAAGGTCGATTTCATCACCAGCCCCGGTTTTCTCGATGGCGGCAAGACCCGTGCGGAGCGCGGCCTGCCGGCCGGCGGGATGTTCCGGGTCGTCACCGACCTCGGCATTCTCGGTTTTGACGCGGATAGTCGGGCAATGAGCGTCGTGGCGCTGCATCCGGGCGTCTCGGCGGCGGACATCACGTCGAACACGGGCTTCGAGCTGCCCGTACCTGCCGATGTGCCGACCACGGACGCGCCCACCCCGCAGGAACTCGCCATTCTGCGCGAGCTCGATCCGCAGCAGCTTTATACGGCCTGAATTCGAACCCCGCCCCCCGTCGCCGTCATCTGGCGGCAGGCGGAGCCGGAGAGCCGGGATCGCTCTCCTGTTTCCAGCGATCCCGAACCGGTCTTTGGCCGTCCGGTATGACGGCCTGCAATCGCCTCGAAAGGAAAGCCCATGCCCGCCCCCGTCTCCTTCGGCATTGCGATGCGTAACTTCACCCGCTTCCCGGAACTGCCGGATGCGGGAGCGCTCATCGACTATGGCGTGCGGATGGAGGAACTGGGCTTCGAGTCGCTCTGGGTCTGGGATCACATCCTTCTCGGTACCGACCCCCATTTCCCGATCATCGACTCGCTCTCGCTGCTCACCGCCGTGGCGGCGCGCACCAAGACGATCAAGCTCGGCACCGGCGTGCTGGTTCTTCCGCTGCGCAATCCGGTGATCCTCGCCAAGCAGCTTTCCTCGCTCGACCTCATCTCCAATGGCCGCCTGATGCTTGGCGCGGCGGTCGGCTGGTACAAGCGCGAGTTCGACGCCGTCGGCATTCCCTATGAGCGGCGCGGCAAGATCATGGACCGCAACCTGGAAATTCTGAAGCGGCTCTGGACCGAGGATTCCGTCACCGGCCAATGGGACGAGATGAACCTGCGCAATGCCGTGATGTTCCCCAAGCCCGTGCAGAAGCCGCATCCGCCCCTCCTGATCGGCGGCTATGTCGACGTGGTGCTGAAGCGCGCCGCCACGAAGGGCGATGGCTGGCTGACCTATTTCTACACGCCCGAAGGCTATACCGAGGCCTGGGGCAAGATCACCGCCTATGCCGAGGAAGCGGGCCGCGACCCGGCCGATCTCTACAGCCTCAACCAGTTGCCGATCTATGTCGGCCCGCGCGAGGTGGGCATGGCGAAGATGAACGAATGGCTGCATGCCGAGTGGGATCTCTCAAAGGGCTCGCTCTCGACCTTCGACAGCGCCATCGTGGGCACCCCGGCCGAGTGCGCCGAGCAGATTGCCGCCCATATGGCCACGGGTGTGAAGAAGATCGTCTTCGTGCCGTGGCGCTATGAGAAGGAGCAGATCGACCGGCTCGCCCACGAGGTTCTGCCGCTGCTGCGCCAGGGCTAGCCGGCGTCGCAGAGCCGGATTTTCCAGCCCTCACCACCGATCCCTCCCCTGGAGGGTAGCCCGTGACACGGGCGGGTGAGGGGCGCCATGACCCCCTCTCGCGCCCCTCACCTCTTTCGAGCAGCCGGCAAGGGCCGGCAAAGGGCCGGCCGTTCCGAACGGCGGAATTCAGCCCCGCCGCGCCGCGAGGCTTCCGACGCGCGCGAAGCGGCCGGCGGACGGCTCCTGCCGCGGGGCGAGATCGGCGGCCGCATAGGAGCGCTGCTTCTGGCGCGAGGGGGCATCCGCATAG
>JAEZMI010000389.1 GCA_023414975.1 Pseudomonadota bacterium
GAGATCTACTCCAACGAACCTTTCGGCAAGCACGCCATCGTCACGCTCGACCTCGGCGCCCTGCTCGCCAAGGCCAAGACCAGCATGGCGAGCGCCGCCGCGCTCGGCGCGGATGCGGGCATCGGCCGGAAGGTCGGACTGGTTTTCCCGGCCGAGGGGCTCGCGCTCTTCGACGGCACGACGGGCCGCGCGCTGCCCAACACCTGAACGAGCCGCTGAGAAATGTTGAACCAGAAGGAAAGTGCGATGAAGAGAATTTACGGGTGTTTCGCCGCCGCCTTGGCGGCATCGAGCATGCTGCTGGCGCCGCTGTCGGCCGCACGGGCGGACGACAACTTCTACGCCGAGGCGGCCAAGCCCTATAAGGGCGTCACCATCCGCGTGCTCGACGAGATCACGCCGCTGCAGGAGACGCTCTCCAAGCTGGTGCCGGACTTCGAGAAGGAAACCGGCATCAAGGTGGAATGGGAGCTGCTGAACCATTTCGAGGTGATCAACAAGGGTCAGGCCGACATGCTGTCGGGCCGCGGCAATTGGGACGCCATCATGCTGCACGGCGCCCAGCTCGGCCCGATGCTCTCGGCCGGCGCCATCAAGCCGCTCGACGCCTACATCAACGATCCCAAGCTGGTCGACCCGAACCTCAACCCCACCGATTTCATCCAAGCGCCCTACAAGACCACGGCCTTCTACGCCGGCAAGCAGTACGGCTTCATCAACTGGAACTACAACAACGTCTACTGGGCGCGCGCCGATCTTCTCAACAACCCGGAAGAGCAGGCGGCGTTCAAGGCCAAGTACGGCTATGATCTCGCGCCGGCCAAGACGATCGAGCAGATGCGCGACATCGCGCAGTTCTTCACGCGCAAGAAGGGCGAGAAGCTCGCCGGCCAGACCCTGAACAACGATTTCTATGGAATCGTGCTCGAAGGCATCAAGGGCGGCTCCACCTTCTCCAATCTGTGGGTGAACTTCATCCAGAACTACGGTGGCCAGCTTCTGGACGCCAACGGCAAGCCGGCCTTTGACTCGCCCGAGACCATCGCGGCGCTGAAGATGTGGCGCGAACTGTGGACCTACGCCCCGCCCGGCATCGCCGAGTACTCGCTGGTGGACGTGCCGACCGTGATGGGCAACGGCATCGCCGCGCAGACGCTGGCCTGGTCGGACTTCGTGCTCGGCATCGACAAGCCGGGTGCGTCTCCCTACGCCGGCAAGTTCGTCTACGCGCCGGTTCCCTACAAGGAGGGTCGCCAGGCCCAGCGTTTCGCCGATGCCGAACCCTCCGTCACGGTGATCTCGGAAGCCTCGAAGAACCCCGAGCCGACCTTCCTCTTCCTGCAGTGGCTCGCCTCCAAGCGCCAGCAGGACAAGCTGATCGAGCTGGGCAAGGGCGGCGTGCCGATCCGTGAAAGCTCCTGGGCTCTGCCCGCCATGAAGGACAGCGCCAACCCGACGCTGTTCCAGGCGATGAAGGCCTCGCTCTCCGTCGCGACCGCCCGGCCGAAGATGGAGAAGTACCCGGAGATGTTCGACGCGATGAGCGGCATCGCCCAGCAGGTCGGCCTCGGCAAGATGACCCCCGAGCAGGGCGCCAAGGAAGGCCAGGCCGTGCTGGAGAAGATCTGCGGCGACAAGGCGTGCACGCTCTGACGGCGTGCGCGATCTGACGGCCCCCCGAGCTACCCACCCCTCTCCCCGTCGGGGAGAGGGGTGGGGTGAGGGGCTCGCGGGCAACGACACAAAGGGCGGCCCGCCGCCCTTTCACGGCGGCGAATAAGTGAATGACGGCGGAGGGACGCATGGCGAGCGCGGGCGAGACAATGACGGCGGCGGAGGCGGGACCGCCCGTGCTGCGCGAGCGCGCCTGGTACCCCTATCTGCTGATCGCGCCCTCGATGATCACGCTGGTGGTGGTGTCGCTCGCGCCCTTCCTCTACGCCATCTATCTCAGCTTCCACGAGGCGAAGTTCGGGCGGGTGCGCGGCTTCATCGGCTTCGACAACTACGCGACGCTGCTCACCGACGAACGGTTCTGGAACTCCATCGGCGTCGCGGCCACCTTCGTGTTCATCGCCGTGCCCATCGAGTTCATGCTCGGCCTCATCGGCGCGCTGGTGCTGAACCAGAATGTGCGCGGGCGCTCCATCCTGATCCCGCTGCTCTTCATGCCGGCCATGATGGCGCCGATCGTGGTGGGTCTGCTGTGGAAGATCATGCTCGCCGGTTCGTGGGGATTTTTTTCCTACAACGTGCTGGAGCGGTTCAACATCCTCACCGATACCTCGATCTTCGCCTCGCCGGAGCTGGCGCTCTACGCGCTGATCTTCGTCGACATCTGGCAGTGGACGCCCTTCATGATGCTGGCCTTCTTCGCCGGCCTGCAGGCGCTGCCGCTCGGGCCCTACCGCGCCGCCGCGGTGGACGGGGCGAACCCGGTGCAGATGTTCTTCCACATCACCCTGCCGATGATGACGCCGCTTCTGGCGGTGATCGGGCTGCTGCGCTTCATCGACGCCTTCAAGGTGTTCGACACCATCTACATCCTCACCAATGGCGGGCCGGGCATCACCACCGAGACGCCCTCCATCCTCGCCAACAAGATGACCTTCGAGTTCTGGAACATCGGCGAGGCGTCCGCCCTCGCCGTGCTGGTCTGGATCGCCTTCTTCGCCTTCTGTTCGATCTTCTACCAGATCGCCAAGAAGCGCCTGAACGCCTTCTGAGGGATAGGGATGCGCTGCTCGCTCGTTGCCGGTCTCTCTCCCCGGATCACCGTCATGCCCGGCCTTGGGCCAGGCATCCACGACTTTGCCAGATGCGCGCCCCCGCAAGGCGTGGATGGCCGGGCCAAGCCCGGCCATGACGTTGCGCGGGCCGTGTCCCGCCATCTCGCCCGCTTGCCCGGAAGGAGTGCCTGACATGGCCGAAGCCGCCGACCGCACCGAAGGCTCGAAAGGCTGGTTCTGGACCGGCGTGACCATCGTCTACGCCCTCATCGTCCTCTTCCCCATCTTCTGGATGGCGACGATGATGGTGAAGCCGAACGACGCCATGTTCGCGCGCCCGACGCAGTGGCTGTTCACCCCGACGCTCGAACATTTCACCTATGTGCTGGAGCAGGGCTACCACTGGTATCTGCTCACGTCTTTCGCGCTGTGCACCGTGTCCACGGCGCTGGTCGTCATCATCGGCACGCCCGCGGCCTATGCCTTCGCCCGCTTCGAGATGAAGGGGAAGGACGACCTGTTCCTGTTCATCCTCGGCTCGCGCATGGCCCCGCCCGTGTGCCTCGTCATCCCCTTCTACCTGATCTTCGCCAAGGTCGGGCTGCTAGATACCTTCGTCGGGCTGACGCTCGCCTACATGACCTTCAACCTCTCCTTCTACATCTGGGTGCTGCGCTCCTTCTGCCGCGATCTGCCGGTGGAGCTTGAGGAGGCGGCGGCGCTGGAGGGCTGGTCGCGGCCGCAGATCTTCCGCCGCGTGGTGTTCCCGCTGCTGCGCAACGGCATCGTCGCGACCGCCGTGCTCTGCTTCATCTTCGCGTGGAACGAGTTCCTGTTCGCCTTCATGCTCGGCGGCAAGGCGATGCAGACCCTGCCGGTGTCCATCCCCAAGCTCATCACCTCGCAGGGCGTGCGCTGGGGCGAGATGGCGGTGGTCGGCATGACCGCGCTGCTCCCCGTCCTCGCGGTCGTCTTCGTTCTGCAGCGTCACATCGTGCGCGGGCTCACGCTCGGCGCGGTCAAGGGGTGAGGAGGCCCAGATGGCGGATCATTATCTCCCGGCGCAGCCCGGCACGGTGAACTGGGGCCAGTGGGACGCGGCGCTCAAGCCCGCGCTCACCATCAGGTCCGGCGACACGGTGGTCATCGACACCCTCTCCGGCGAGCCGGAAGACATGCCGGACCCCGCCCTCGGCTTCACCCCCGTTCCCGGCCAGGCGGAGGTCTTCGCCTCGACTTTCCGCGGCCCCGGCCCGCACATGCTCACCGGCCCGATCTATGTCGAAGGCGCCGAGCCGGGCGACGTGCTGGAGGTGCGGCTGAAGGACATTCGCTTCCGCGCCGACTGGGGCTGGAACATCCAGATGCCGTTCTGGGGCACGCTGCCCGAGGACTTCCCGAACCTGCGCCGCCTGCACATCCCCGTCGACGCGGCCCGCGGCGTCGCGGTCATGCCCTGGGGGCAGGAACTGCCGCTTGAGCCCTTCTTCGGCAATTTCGGCGTCGCCCCTGCCCCGCAATGGGGCCGGCTCTCCTCCACCGAGCCGCGCGTCTTCGGCGGCAACATGGACAACAAGGAACTGGGCGTCGGCTCCATCACCTATTTCCCGGTCTTCACCGAGGGCGCGCTGTTCTCCGTGGGCGACGGGCATGGCCGGCAGGGCGATGGCGAGGTGTGCCTCACCGCGCTGGAGACCGCGCTCACCGGCACCTTCGAGTTCCACCTGCGCAAGGACATGACGCTCACCACGCCGCGCGCGGAAACCGCGGCGGACTGGATCACCATGGGCTTCGACCCCGATCTCGACGACGCCGCCAAGCAGGCGCTGCGCGACATGATCGCGCTGATCCGCGAGCACTCGGACCTTTCCGCGCAGGATGCCTACACGCTCTGTTCGCTCTGCGCGGACCTGCGGGTGACGCAGACCGTCGACCTGAACAAGGGCATCCACTGCGTGCTGCCGAAGCGCTTCCTGCCCACCCGTTGAGGTTCCTCACCCGTTGAGGTTCTCCATCCCTTGAGGTTCTCCATGCGCAAGACGCGCTTCGGCATCTTCATGCCGCCGTGGAATTCCCCGCCCACGCAGAACATCACCACCTCGCTCCAGCGCAATCTGGAGACCATCCAGTGGATCGACGCGCTGGGCTATGACGAGGCGTGGGTCGGCGAGCATCATTCGGCCGGCAGCGAGATCATCGCCGATCCGATGATCTTCCTCGCCCATGCGGCGGCGCTCACGCGCACCATCAAGCTCGGCACCGGCATCGTGCCGCTGCCGTACCACAACCCCTATCATGTCGCCGAGCGCATGATCCTCATGGATCACCTCCTGCGCGGGCGCTTCATGGCGGGCTTCGGTCCCGGCGGGCTGCCGAGCGACGCCACCATGTTCGGGCTCGACCCGCGCGAGCTTCGCCCGGCGCTCGATCATGATCTCGGCGTGCTGATGAAGCTGCTCACCAGCCTGGAGCCGGTGAGCGTGAAGACCGACCGCTACACGCTGAACGAGGCCTTCTGCCAGCTCGCCCCGCACAGCGACCCGATGTTCGATGTCTGCGTCGCCGCCACCCGCTCGGAGGCCGGGCCGCGCATCGCCGGACGCCACGGGCTCGGCCTGCTCTCCACCGGCGTCATCTCGCCGAAGGAAGGTATGCCCGCCCCGCCGCTGCACTGGGACGTCTACGCCCAGGAGGCGCTCGCCCACGGCCATGTGCCGGACCCCGCGCGCTGGCGCCTCGTGGTGAACGTGCATGTCGCCGAAACGCGCGAGCAGGCCATCGCCGACCTGCGCCACGGCTTCGATCATTTCTGCGACTACACCCAGAAGACCATCGCCATGCCGGCCATCACCGCGCAGGGCGACACCTTCGAGGAGCGCATCGCCTGGATGAACGACGGCGGCATCGGCGTGATCGGCACGCCGGACGACGCCATCGCCTTCCTCAAGCGCCTGGCGGCGCGGGCCGGCGATTTCGGCTGCATCCTCATGCTCGCCCATGACTGGGCGAACCGCGAGGCGACGCTGCGTCATTACGAACTCTTCGCCCGCCATGTCATTCCGCACTTCCAGCCGAGTTACCAGCGGCTCATGATGGCGGAAGCGCGGGCGCAGGCGAGCCATTCGGCCGATCTCGTGAAGAATTCCGCCGCCATCAACGCCTGGCTGCCGCCGACCGAGCAGTTGCCCGCCGGTGCCTGAGGAGACACGCATGTCCGCCCCCATTGTCGCCCACAAGGACCCGAAGATGCCGGCGCCGCCCGCGGTGCCGGAGGGGCCGGAGTGGGTGGAGCTCGCGACCCGCTTCTCCCCCGCCGCCGCCGAGACGCTGGTCGCGGTGGTGCGCACGCTCTACCCGCATGACGGGCTGCCCGAGCGCGTCTACCGCCGGGCCGTCCTGCAATTCGACGCCATGGCGGCGAAGGCGCCCGGCATCGCGCAGATCTTCGCCGAATTCGTCGATGGCGCGGACGCGGCGCTGCCGCTGCCGTTCCGCGAGCTGTCGGAAGGCTACCGCGTGCAGGTGCTGAAGACGCTGGAGGCGACTCCCCCCTTCCGCCTCGTCCAGCGCTCGGCCGTGCGCTTTCTCTATGACGATGTCGAGGTGTGGCAGGCCTTCGGTTATGAGGGGGCGTCGGTCCATCTCGGGGGTTACGTCAACCGTGGCTTCAACGATCTTGACTGGCTGCCCGATCCGCCCCCCGGCGTCTGATCCCTCGGCAGCCCTTTCCCGTTTCCCGGAGTGACCCCCATGACCGCCTATTCCCTCGACGACGATGGCGTCGTCGTCATCATCGGTTCGGGCGCCGGCGGCGGCACGCTCGCCAACGAGCTCGCCCAGCGCGGCATCGACGTGGTGCTGCTGGAGGCCGGCAAGCACCTCACCGCCGAGGATTTCGTCAATGACGAGTGGGGCGGCTACGAAATGCTGTCCTGGCTCGACAAGCGCACCGCCTCCGGCACCTGGCGCGTGGCCAAGGACCATCCGCTCACCCCGAGCTGGAGCTGTCAGGTGGTCGGCGGCACCACCACGCACTGGTCCGCCTGCTGCTACCGCTTCATCGAAGACGAGCTGCGGGCGAAGACCGTCTATGGCGACATTCCCGGCACCACGCTGATCGACTGGCCGCTCACGCTCGACGAGCTGAACCCCTATTACGACCGCGCCGAAGCCAAGATGGGCGTCACCCGCACCAATGGCTTGCCGGGGCTGCCCGCCAACAACAATTTCAAGGTCATGTATGCCGGCGCGACGGCGCTGGGGCTCAACGTCTCGACCGGCCGCCACGCCATCAACTCCATCCCCTATGACGGGCGCCCGGCGACCATTCAGGACGGTTTCACCATCACCGGCGACAAGACCGGCTCGCGCTGGTCGACGCTGAATGTCGAAATCCCCCGCGGCCTCGCCACCGGCAAGCTGGAGCTGCGCGCCCGGTCCCGCGCCGTGTTCATCGAGCACGACGCCGCCGGCAAGGCGAGCGCGGTGCTTTATGTCGACGCCGCCGGCGTCACCCACCGGCAGAAGGCGCGCGCCGTGGTGCTGGCCGGCAATTGCGTGGAATCCTCCCGCCTCCTGCTGCACTCCAGGAGCGCCCGCTTCCCCGACGGTCTCGCCAATGGCTACGGCCATGTCGGCCGGCATTATCTGCGCCACCTCATCCAGACGGTGTGGTCGGTGTTCGACAAGCCGGTCCACATGCATCGCGGCGAGATCATGGGCGGCATGATCGACGATTTCGTGCGCCACGACCCCGCGCGGGGCTATGCCGGCGGCTTCTACATCGAGATGAACTCGATGGGCCTGCCCACCACCGCCGCCTTCATGGAGCCGGGCTGGTGGGGCCGCGACTTCGCCTCGGTGATCGAGCAATACGCCAACATGGCCGGCATCTTCATGTCCGGCGAGGACATGCCGCAGGCCGACAACCGGGTGACGCTGACCGACGAACTCGACGCCTTCGGCGTGCCGGTCGCCAACATCCACTATGACGACCACCCGAACGACCTGAAGATGCGCAGCCACGGCTACAAGGTGCTGACCTCCATCCACAAGGCGGCCGGGGCGAAGCGTTCGGTCGAGGCGCCGGCCTATCCGGCGAGCCACAATCTCGGCTCGAACCGCATGGCGGCGAAGGCCGAGGACGGTGTGCTCGACCGCAATTGCCGCGCCTTCGAGGTGCCGAACCTCTTCATCGCCGACGGTTCGAACTTCGCCACCGGCGGGGCCTGCAACCCGACGCTGACCATCGTCGCGCTCGCCATCCGCCAGGCCGACTTCATGGCCCGGCAGATGTCCGCCGGGGAGCTTTGAGGCGCTGGACCGGTCCGGGATCGACGCGATACAGAGCGTGACGCCGTCGCCGTGCCGGCCGGAATGACAGGGAAGGTCCGCCGGGCGTGACCGACGATTTCACCGAATCCACGCTCGCCTATTGGCAGGAACTCCATCCCGCCGTGCCCGAGGGCATCGCCGCCGCGCCGCCCTACCGGTTCGGCTATCCGGTGACGCTGCCGGACGGGCGCGTGCTCGTCCTGCCGCTGCGCCGCCTGCCGGGGAGCGCGCAGGCCGTCGCCTCGCTCATCGCCAACCAGGCCTCTCACGCGGTGATCGCCGCGCTCACCGACGCCATGGCCGATCAGGCCCGCGCGCTCGGGGCGCAGGTGGTCGCCGGCCTGCCGACGCTCGGCCTCGCCTTCGCCGCGGGCGTCGCGGAACGGCTCGGCCAGACGCGCTATGTGCCGCTCGGCTATTCCCGCAAGTTCTGGTACGCCGACGCGCTCTCCGAGCCCGTCTCCTCCATCACCTCGCCCGAGGCCGGCAAGCGGCTGCGGCTCGACCCGAACCTTCTGCCGCTGATCGAGGGCCGGCGGGTCGTGCTGGTGGACGACGCCATCTCCACCGGCGCCACGGCGGTCGCCGCCTGCCGGCTGCTATCCCGCGCGGGCGCGCAGATCGCCGGCATGGTGGTGGCGATGAAGCAGACCAACCGCTGGAGGGCGGCGATGGCGGACGTCCTTGACCCCGCGCACATCCGCGCCGCCTATGGCTGCCCCCGCTTCACCCTGCGCGCCGATGGCTGGTGGCCGGACGAGGCGACCCAGCCGCCGGTGCCGTAGGGGGCAATGGGCCTGAAGCCACCCTGCGCGACGTCATGGCCGGGCGTGGCCCGGCCATCCACGACTTCCCTTGCGTCCGCCAAAGTCGTGGATCCCCGGGTCAAGCCCGGGGATGACGGCGTGATTGTTGTCGAGCGCGCGGCTTGTCCGGGACACGCGCCACCGTTTCCCGGCCCAGCGACGCCGCAGGCGGAGCGCCGAGCCGGGACCCAGCGCAAAGCTCTTCGGCGACATCTTCACGCGCGTCAAAAGACGTGGACGCTGCCTGGGAAGGCCGCGCGCCCTAGCCCTTCGCCCCTTGAACCGCCTCCCACACCCGCGAGGGGGTGAGGGGCATGTCGATATGGGTGATGCCGAGCCCGTCGAGCGCGTCGACCACCGCGTTGACGAAGGCGGGCGGCGCGCCGATGGCGCCGGCTTCCCCCGCGCCCTTGATGCCGAGCGGGTTGGTGGTGCAGGGCGTGTTCTGCGTCGTCACCGCGAAGAACGGCAGGTCGTCGGCGCGCGGCAGGCCGTAATCCATGAAGGAGCCGGACAGCATCTGCCCGGTGTCGGGGTCATAGACCGTGTGCTCGGTCATCGCCTGGCCGATGCCCTGCGCGATGCCGCCATGCACCTGGCCGGACAGCACCAGCGGGTTCAGCGTGCGGCCGAAATCGTCGACCACCGTGTAGCGTTCCACCGCGATCCGCCCGGTCTCCGGGTCCACCGCGACCTCGCAGATATGCGCGCCGTTGGGAAAGGTGCCGGCCATCTGCTCGAAATCGCCGACGCCCTCCAGCCCGCCGACGCTCGCGGCGACGTCGACGATGCCGACATGCCGGTTGGTGCCGGGCACGCGGAACACGCCCTCGTCGAAATCCAGCTCGCGCTCGTCGACCTCCAAAAGGCCCGCCGCCGCCTGGCTCGCCTTCGCCAGCAGCGCGCCGGCGGCCAGCTTCACCGCGCCGCCGCCATGCACCATGGAGCGCGAGGCGACCGTGCCGCCGGCGGAGGGGATGGGGTGGTCCGTGTCGCCGGTCTTCACGGTGATGCGGGCGGGGTCGAGGCCCAGCGCCTCGGCCGTCATCTGCACATAGGTAGTCTCGTGGCCCTGGCCGGTGGACTGGGTGCCGACATGCACCGTCACCGCGCCGTCGGCGGCGATTTCCACCTTTGCGCCTTCCTTGCCCGGCACGCCGGTACGCTCGATGTAATAGGCGAGGCCGATGCCGCGGAGCTTTCCGTCGCCCGCCGCGCGCCGGGCCGGGAAGCCCGCCCAGTCGGCTTCTTGCATGGCGCGCCGCATCACCCGGACGAAATCGCCGGAATCATAGGTCACGCCGGTCGCCGTCTTGTGCGGCATTTCCTCGGGCGGGATCATGTTCAGCGCGCGCAGCGCGTCCGGCGCGAGGCCGATCTCGCGCGCCGCCTTGTCCACCAGCCGCTCGATCAGATAGGCCGCCTCCGGCCGTCCGGCGCCACGATAGGCGTCGATAGGCGCGTTGTTGGTGTAGGCGACGCGCACATCCGTCGCCACGACCGGGATCTTGTAGACGCCCGGCGCCATGGGCGGGCCGGAGAGCGTCGGGCAATAGACGCCGAAGGCCGAGAGCGCCCCGCCGGCACCCGCCAGCGTCTCCACCTTCAGCGCGGTGAAGCGGTTTTCCGCGTCGAGCCCCAGCCAGGCCCTGGAAACATTGTCGCGGCCCTGCGTGTCCGACAGGAAGGCCTCGGCGCGGCTCGACTGCCAGCGCACCGGCCGCCCCAGCTTGCGCGCGGCGTAGAGCACCAGCGCCTGTTCGGGGTAGGGCACCGCCTTCATGCCGAAGCCGCCGCCGACATCCGGCGTGATGACGCGCAGGCTGGAGGCGGGCAGGCCGAACACGCCCTCGAACATGAAGTCGCGGATCATGTGGCTGCCCTGGCTGCCCGTCACCAGCGTGAACTGGCCCGCCTGCGCGTCATAAAGACCGATGGCGTTGCGCGGCTCCATGGAGGCGACGACGATGCGGTTGTTGACGAGCGCCAGCTCCACCACGCGGGCGGAGGCGGCCAGCGCGGCATCCGCCGCCTCCGGCTCGCCCAGCCGCCAGTGCAGCGCCAGATTGCCCGGCGCTTCCTCGAACAGTTGCGGCGCGTCGTCGGCGAGGGCGGCGGCGGCTTCGACCACAACGGGCAGGTCGTCGATGTCGAGCGCCACCGCTTCCGCCGCGTCCAGCGCCGCGCGGGCGCTCGCCGCCACCACGAAGGCGACGGGCTCGCCGAGATAGCGCACCTTGCCGGCCGCCAGCAGCGTGTGCGCGGGCAGCGGCATCTTCTCGCCGCTGACATGATCGAGCACGATGATGACCGGCAGCGGCCCGATGCCGTCGGCGGCGAGATCGGCGGCGGTGTAGACCGCGAGCACGCCGTCCATGGCGCGCGCGGCGTCGGCATCCACGCCGTTCAGCACGCCATGGGCGACGGGCGCGCGCACGACCGCGGCGAACACCTCGCCCTCATAATGGATGTCGTCGGTGAAGCGGCCCGTGCCGGTGATGAAGCGGATATCCTCGACCCGCCGGAAAGGTTGTCCCAGGCCGAACTTCATCGCGCCGCTCCCTCGCTGTGCCGCCGAAAAAGGCATCGCATGATTGTGCTCACTTGCCAATCATTCTATTTGCTCCATGTCCAGCACATATCGTACGATAAGTTCGCTCAGAGAATGAGATAGCGTTCCAGACGTAAGGTGTCGCCGCGTGTCGTCAGAAGGGTTTGCGGTCCGTCCGCCGGCAGTCGAAGGGCAGGGCAGGCCGGCGCGTGGCGTCGGCGCGTCGCTGCCGCGCAAGGAGGATGCCCGGCTCATGGAAGGGCGCGGGCGCTTCATCGGCGACATGCGATTTCCGGGCCAGCTCGAAGCCGCCTTCCTGCGGGCGACCCTCGCCCATGCTCGCATCCGCGCCATCCATATCCCCGCCCATCTGAAGGGGCGCGCCTTCACCCATGACGACATGGCGGGGGTGAAGGACATCCTCGCCAAGACCGGCCTGCCGGGCTTCCGCGTCTCGGCCCAGCCGTCGCTGGCGGCGGGCAAGGTGCGCTTCGTCGGCGAGCCGGTGGTGATGGTGCTGGCCGAGACCCGCGCGCAGGCGGAGGATCTGTTGGAAGAGATCCACGTCGATTACGAGGAACTGCCGGCCAATCACGACATGCTGCGCGCGGTGGACCCCGCGGCGGCGCGCATCCACGAGGACTGGCCGGACAACGTCTTCCTCGTCTCGCAGGCCGAGAAGGATTTCAGCGCGGAGCTGGCGCAGGCTTCGATCAAGGTCACGCGCGAGGTGCGCACCAGCCGGCAATGCATGGCCCCGCTGGAGGGCAAGGGCTGCATCGCCGTTTCCGAGCGCCACACCGAGCAGCTTCACCTGTGGACCTCCACCCAGATGCCGCACATCGTGCGCTCCGGCCTTGCCGAGTGCCTGGGGCTGGATGAGCGGAAAATCCGCGTCGTCGCGCCGGATGTCGGCGGCGGCTTCGGCTGGAAGGGCCTGCTCCAGCCGGAGGAAGTGTGCTGCGCCTGGGCGGCGCTCCGGCTCGACCGGCCGGTCAAATGGCTGGAGGACCGGCGCGAGCATCTCATCGCCGCCGCCAATTGCCGCGAGCACCATTACATCATGACCGCCTATGCCGATGCCGAGGGCCGCCTGCTCGGCTTCGAGGCCTCGGCCCATGTCGATGCCGGCGCCTATTCGGTCTATCCCTTCTCCGCCTGCCTTGAAGGGGCGCAGGTCGTCTCCAATCTGCCCGGCCCCTACAACCTGCCGGCCTACCGGGCCCGCGCGCTGTCGGTGTGCTCCAACAAGCCGCCCATCGTGCCCTATCGCGGCGTCGCCCGCACCGGCGTGTGCACGGCGATGGAGCTGATGATCGACGCGGTCGCCCGCGCCGCCGGCATCGAGCCCTATGAGGTGCGGCTGCGCAACCTCGTGCGGCCCGACCAGATGCCCTTCCGGTCCATCACCGGCAAGGATTTCGACATGGGCGACTACCCCGAGAGCCTGCGCCGCGCCCATGCCATGATCGGCCATGCGGCGGTGCGCGCGCGCCAGAAGCGCGACGAGGCGGATGGCCGGCGCATCGGTATCGGCTACGCCATCTATTGCGAGCAGGGCGCGCACGGCACCTCGGTCTATCATGGCTGGGGCATTCCCATGGTGCCGGGCTTCGAGCAGTGCGGCGCGCGGCTGACGCCGGATGGCACGCTGGAGGTGCGCGTCGGCAACCAGAGCCACGGCCAGTCCATGGAGACCACGCTGGCGCAGATCGCCTGCGAGGTGCTGGGCATCGACCCGGAGCGGGTGAACGTCGTGCATGGCGACACCGCCATGACGCCTTATTCCACCGGCACCTGGGGCTCGCGCTCGGCGGTGATGGCGGGCGGCGCGGTGGCGAGCGCCTGCGAGAAGCTGGGCGAGCGCATCAAGCGCATCGGCGCGCATCTGCTTCAGGCCCCGCTCGACGCGGTGCGGATCGAGGATGCCTGCGTCGTCGGCCCCACGGGGTCCGTCACCTTCCGCGAGATCGCGCACACCTTCTACCGCGCGCCGCAGAACCTGCCCGTCGATGCCGACCCGGACGGGCTCGATCTCGTCGCCGGCTACCGGCCGGTGGTCGATACCGGCACCTTCTCCTATGCCAGCCATGCCTGCGTCGTGGCGGTGGAGCCGGAGACGGGCGAGGTGGAGATTCTCGACTACGTCATCGTCGAGGATGGCGGCGTGCTGCTGAACCCGCTGGTGGTCGACGGCCAGATCTATGGCGGCACCGCGCAGGGCATCGGCACCGCGCTCTATGAGGAGATGGTCTATGACGAGAACGGCCAGCCCCTCGCCTCGACCTTCGCCGACTATCTCCTGCCCGGTGCCAACGAGATGCCCCCGGTGAGGATCGCCCATATGGAGACGCCCTCGCCCAACACCCGCTTCGGGCAGAAGGGCATCGGCGAGGGCGGCGCCATCGCCCCGCCCGCCGCCATCGGCAACGCCATCAACGACGCGCTGGCCGATCTCGGCGTGGAACTCACCGTCTCGCCCATGACCCCCCGCCGCGTGCGCGAGGCCGTGCTCGCCGCCCGCGCGCGCCGTGAAGCCGGGGAGGGCGCCGCGTGAAGCCCGCCCGTTTCGACTATCTGCGCCCCGCCGATCTGCCGGCCGCCCTGTCGGCGCTCGGGGAAGACGCGGGCGCCAAGCCGCTCTCGGGCGGGCAGAGCCTCGGCCCGATGCTCAATCTCCGCCTCGCCCGCCCCTCCCGCCTTGTCCATGTCGGCGCGCTGCCGGAATTGCGGGCGGTGGAGGAGGGGCCGGACGCCATCGTCTACGGCGCCGCGATCACCCATGCCGAGTTCGAGGATGGCGCGGTGCCGGACGCGACCCCCGGCTTCCTCGCGCGCGTCGCCCATGGAATCGCGTACCGCGCGGTACGCAACCGGGGCACGATCGGCGGCAGCCTCGCCCATGCGGATCCCGCGGCCGACTGGCCGACCACGCTCGCCGCGCTCGGCGCGCGGGTGCGGCTCGCCCGCCTGGCTGCACACACTGGCCTGATCGTTCACCCCACTGCACTCATCGAACCGCGCGAAATGCCCGTCGAAGCCTTCATCACCGGCGCGTTCGAAACCGCGCTGGAGGCCGGGGAAATCATCACCGGGGTGGTCGTACCGAGGTATGATAACACCGCAAAATTCGGCTATCGCAAGTCCTGCCGGAAGGTGGGGGAGTTCGCCGAAGCCATGTGCGCCGTGCTCGCCGACCCCGCGCGCGGCGTCTTCCGCCTCGCCATCGGCGCGACGGAGGCGCGGCAATGGGTGATTCCGGATGCCCGCTTGATCCTGCAAGACCCTGAAAAGATTGATGAAGTTCTGCATGAAGCCGGTCTTGCCGATGACCCGGCAAACCTTCGCCTGCGCCGGGCGGTGATCCGCCAGGCCATCGCCGCGCTCGAGCCCGAGAGCCTTTTCGCATGAGTGCCGTGACCCGTGCCATCTCGATCGAGGTCAATGGCCGTCCCATCGCGGCGGAGGCCGAGCCGCGCCAGAGCCTGGCGGATTTTCTGCGCGAGGAACTGCTGCTCACCGGCACGCATCTCGGCTGCGAGCACGGCGTCTGCGGCGCCTGCACCGTCCTCATCGACGGCGCCCCCGCCCGCTCCTGCATCACCTTCCCGGTGACGCTGGAGGGTTCAAAAGTCACGACGATAGAAGGACTTATCGACGATCCCGTGATGGCGGAACTGCGCGCCGCCTTCACGCGCGAGCACGCCTTGCAGTGCGGATTCTGCACGCCCGGCATGCTGGTCATGGCGCGCGACATCGTGCTGCGCCGGCCGGGCCTCGACGAGGCGGCGATCCGGCACGAACTGGCGGGCAATCTCTGCCGGTGCACCGGCTATACGGGAATTGTAAAGGCCATTCAGTCGGTTGCGGTCCGTCGCGCCGAACAGCCGCCCGTCGTGACGAGGGGTATTATAGAACCGCCCCCCGCTTACCTGTCGCCGCTCACGCTTCCCGTCCCGCCCAGCCGCGGCGCGCCCGTCGCGGCGGCGCTCGCCGCGGCGGCGGGGGAGCGGATCGAGGTGCCGGAGGCCGATCCGGCCGCGGCGGAGCCGCTGCGCAATCCCGTTGAAATCACCGAGGAATTCGAGGTTTCCGCGCCGCGTCCGCAGGTGTGGGCGCTCTTCCAGGACCCCGCCCGCGTCATCGCCTGCCTGCCCGGCGCCCAGCTCACCGAACCCTCGGACGGTAAGAAAATACGCGCCCGCATGGTGGTGAAGCTTGGCCCGATGCAGGCGGCCTTTGGCGGACTCGGGGTCATCGTCACCGATCCCCCCTCCTGGTCCGGCACCATTCACGGGCGCGGGGTCGACGAGAAAAGCGCCACACGGGTTCAGGCCCGCCTCGTCTATAGCCTTGAAGCGATAGAGGAAAATCTCACGCGCGTGCGGGTCGAGGTCGCCTATGTGCTGCAGGGGCCGCTGGCGCAGATGAGTCGCGGCGCCATCGCCCGCGACCTCGCCGCGCGCCTCACCGCCACCTTCGCGGCCAATCTCGACCGGGCGATGAAAACCGGGGAGACGGCCGCCGCCGCCGCGCCGCTCGACGCGGGCGGGCTGTTCCTGGCCATGCTCAAGGACTGGCTCTCGCGCCTGTTCGGGCGCCGGAACGGGTGAGCCGGCCCTATCCAAGCTGTTGAGTGAAAAGGATTATCCCAGAAGATCGACGTCGAGCTGAACGCAGTCGCCGCGATAGATGATGTCGGCGATATAGATCACCACGTCATTCGAATCCGTGATGACGAGGTGCGCTTCCACGGTCGGAAAGCCGATGCCGGTCGCCAGCAGGTTGGCGATACGCGGTTCCACCGTACCGACGATAAACGACTGCCGCGCCTTCTTCACCTCAAGCCCCTCCAGCGTGGCGATCACCGCGATCGTCGGTTCGCGGTCGAAGCGCTCGGACGCAAGAGGATAGAGCCGCGCGTCGAAATGCACGCGCGCATAGGAATAAGGCTGCCCGCGCCGCGACTGGACGCTTTCACGGTAGAGGTATGATGATGCCGGCAGACCATCCTTTTCCTGGATCAGCGGAGCGGGCGGATTGACGGCGTGCGGCAGGAAACGGGGCACATTGGCGCCGATGGTGCCGGCCAGTGAGTGCCATTTGAGGTCGAGCTTCAGCCAGCGCTTTTCCTCGACACTGGCCGAGACGAATGTGCCCTTGCCCTGGATGCGCCGGACGAGGCCCTCGCTTTGCAGCACCTCGACCGCTTGCCGCACGGTGACGCGCGCCACCCGAAACTCGGCTTCAAGCTCCTGAAGGGTCGAGATTTTTTCGTTCGGTCCCCAAACCCCGTCCTCGATCCGTCGGCGGATTACGCCCGCGATCTGCAGATAGCGGGGCACCGGGCTTCGGCGGTAGTCGGGGCTGCTGAGGGAGGCCGCGTTGTCCTTGAGCATGGGCAGGCTGTTTCCGAATTCAGCCGCGATGCGGCAGGGCTTTCACCGAATCGGCGGTCTTCCTATCTTTAGTATCATCTCTTCCTATCCGCCGCCCCGCGCCGTTACTCGCTTTGCAGGGCGCTGACAACGCCGGAAATCAGATTCGCACGCCAAAGCGCCTCCATATCGATGCGCGCCCCCTCGCGGACCGGCGCGAGGCTGGCGATGAGCCCGGCAAGCCTGCGCTCAAGCGCGCGCCGCGCCTCTTCCGCCTCCGCGACGCTCACGGCCGCGAAGCGCAGCGCCGCGCCGGGCAGGAGCCGGCCGGCGGACGGCAGGTCCGCCGAGATGACGGTGGCGATTTTGGCATAGCCGCCAATGGTTTGATGGTCGGCCAGCAGCAGGATCGGCAAGCCCGAACCCGGCACCTGGAGGGAGCCGGTGGCGATCCCGTCGGAGACGATGTCGGCACTGGTGGCGAAGCCGAGCGGGGGGCCGTCGAGCCGCATCCCCATCCGGTCCGCCTCGCGCGAGACATGGTAGGTGGCGGAAAGAAAGGTCTCACGGCCGGCGGGGGAAAAGGCGTCGGCCTGGGGGCCGAGAACGACACGCAACGTACCGTCAAAGGCAAGCGCCGGCGGGTGCGGCAGCTCAAGGCACGGCGCAGCGGGCGCGCCGTCGCGACACGGTATTATATCACCGATTCGCGATGCCCGACCCTCATGGCCGCCGAAGCGCCCTTTGAGATCGGTGGAGCGTGAACCCATCACCACTGGCACGTCGATCCCGCCGGCCACCGCCAGCACCGCGCAACCGCTCCCCGCCAGCGCGCCGACCTGCACCGTCGCTCCCGCCGGCACGTCGATGGCCCGCCAGCTCGGGTAATGCCGTGTCTCGCCCTCATGGTTCACCTCGATGCGCGTCGTGGCGCCGGCCAGCGCGATCCGCACGGGCCCGCCCTCCGCCGCGAAGTGAGGCCCCGCAAGGCGAAGTTCCAGCGCGGCCGCCTTCTCGTCGTTGCCGACAAGCGCATTGGCGAGCCGCAGCGCCACCGGGTCGAGCGCCCCGCAGACCGGCACGCCGAAGGCCTGAAAGCCGAGACGGCCGAGATCCTGGACGGTGGTCTGCGGACCAGGCTGGATGATGCGGAGTGCCGTCACTGACCGCCCTCCGAAGTCACCTCGTGATGAGGTATAAAATTACCGTCAATCACCCCCCGTTTCACCCGCTCATGCTCCGCGGCGTCGACCGGCACGAACCGCACCCGGTCGCCGGGCGCGAACAGGGTGGGCGGGGTCGCCGCCGGGTCGAAAAAGCGCACGGGCGTATTGCCGATAAGCCGCCATCCTCCCGGTGATTCAAGGGGATAGACCCCCGTCATGCGCTGGGCTATGGCGACGGAGCCGGGCGGCACGCGCACACGCGGCACGGTGAGGCGCGGCAGGTCCAGCTCGGGCGGAAGGTCGCCAAGATAGGCGAAGCCGGGCAGGAAGCCCTGAACATAGACATGGTAGGTCGTGCCGCTGTGCCGGGCGACGACCTCGTCGGCGGAAAGGCCGGCGGCGCGGGCGACCTCGTCGAGATCCGGCCCCGCCTCGCCGCCATAAAGCACCGGCAGGCGCCAGAGCCGCGCGGATACCGCATCGCCGGCCTCGCCGAGATCGAGCGCGGCGAGCGCCGTCTGAAGCTCTTCGGCGGAGGTCGTCAGGGGATCGTAATGCACCAGCAGGGAACGGAAGGTCGGCACGGTCTCAATGAGCCCGGGCAGGGGCGCCTGCGCCAGCAGCGTGGCCGTGCGATGCACCAGGGCATTGATCTGCGGGGCGATGACGCTGCCGAACTCGACGGCGAACGCCGTGTCGCCCACGGGGAGGAAGCGCGCCAGCCCCGCCAGACGCCGCTCCTGGCCCCATCCGCTTGAGCGGTCCTCGACACTCTCGCCTTTCATCGGTCCCCGCGCGGTTGCAGCAATCATCCTATTATTAGGATGATTGCGCTTGAATTCCATTATTATCTAATGCGTTAATGCATCAACGTTTGGCAGGTCAGGAGGCGCCAATGGCGCAGCGCATCAACATCAACGCCGATATGGGCGAGGGCTACGGGCATTATCAGATCGGCGATGATGCCGCGATCCTGCACATCGTGCAGAGCGTCAACGTCGCCTGCGGTCTGCATGCGGGCGATGCGACGGTGATGCGCGATGTCTGCATCAAGGCGCAGGCCAACGGCGTGTCGATCGGCGCCCATCCCGGCTTCAACGATATCTGGGGTTTCGGCCGGCGCCAGATCCGCATGAGCGCGAATGATCTTGAATATCTCGTCGCTTACCAGATCGCCGCGCTCATCGGCATGGCCGCCTATGCCGGCGCCAAGGTCACCCATGTGAAGCCGCACGGCGCCCTGAACAACATGGCGGCGGTGGATCGCGACTATGCGCTGGCCATAGGCCGGGCCATCCGCACCGTCGATGCGTCGCTCTACTACCTGGCCCTGTCCGGTTCCCAGATGGAAAAGGCCGCGCTGGAGCTCGGCCTGCCGCTGGCGCGCGAGGCCTTTATCGACCGGCTTTATGACGATGAGGGCAATCTGTGCTCCCGCACCAATCCAAACGCCGTCATCAAGGATCCCGCCTTGGCGGCCGAGCGCGTCGTGCGCATGGTGCTGGATGAGGAGATTATCTCCATCAACGGTAAGAAGATGCCGACGAAATTCGACTCGCTGTGCGTTCATGGCGACGAGCCGACGGCGATTGCCGTGGCCGGTGCCTGCCGTGACGCGCTGCGGGCCGCCGGCGTCGATCTCGTCACGCTGCCCGAGATGATGAAGGTCTGAACGATGGGGACGGGCGAGGCCGGCCATTGGCGGGGTGGGGAGCTGGACGTGGCGGCTGCGCTGGCGCTCGCCGAGGCACGCGACCTGCCCGCCCTCATGGCTGCCGCCGCGCGGCGGCGTGACGAGGCCTATGGCGCGACCGTTACCGTGTCGCGAAAGGTCTTCATCCCGTTGACGCAGCTGTGTCGGGACGTGTGTCATTATTGTACCTTCGCGCACCCGCCGCGGAAGGGGCAGCGTGCGTTTCTGACCGCGGAAGAGGTGCTGGACATCGCCCGCGCCGGCGCCCGCGTCGGCTGTGACGAGGCGCTGTTCACCCTGGGCGACAAGCCCGAGCTCCGTTACGCGGTGGTCCGGGAGGAACTCGCCCGGTTGGGGCACGCCACCACGCTCGATTACCTGCAGGCCATGGCCGGGCTGGTGCTCAGGGAAACCGGCCTTCTGCCGCACATCAATGCCGGCGTCATGGACGAGGACGACCTTGCCCGGCTGCGCGAGGTCTCGGCCTCGCAGGGCATGATGATCGAAACGACGGCCGAGCGTCTCGCCGCGCGCGGCGGTCCGCATTTCGGCTCGCCGGACAAGCTTCCCGCTGTAAGGCTGGCGACGCTGGAGGCGGCCGGGCGTGCGCGCGTGCCCTTCACGACCGGTCTGCTCATCGGCATCGGGGAGACGCGGCGCGAGCGGATCGAGGCCCTTCTGGCCATCCGCGACAGCCACGCCCGGCACGGCCATGTGCAGGAAGTCATCATCCAGAACTTCCGCGCCAAACCCGGCACGAAGATGGCCGGAGCGGCAGAGCCCTCCCTCGACGAGCATCTGTGGACCGTCGCCGTGGCGCGGCTCATCCTGCCGACGGAGATTTCCCTTCAGGCGCCGCCCAATCTCCAGCCGGAGGGCCTGAAGACGCTGGTCGATGCCGGTATCAATGACTGGGGCGGTGTCTCGCCGGTGACGCCGGACCATGTGAATCCGGAGGCGCCCTGGCCGGCGCTGGCCTCGCTGGGGGCGGCGACGGCCCGTTCGGGCAAGGTCCTGGCGCCCCGGCTCGCGGTCTATCCGCGCTATCTCGAGCGGCGCGCCACCTGGCTCCACCGGGATGTCGCGCCCCACGTGCTGCGCCGCGCGGACGGCGCGGGCCTCGCCCATGAGAGCGCCTGGCGGGTCGGCGAGGAGGAACGCGTCGGCATTGTCGACTGGCCCGCCGCGCCGGCTCTGGCGCGCGAGGACACCGTGTTCGACGCTATTCTCGACGCGGCGTTCGCCGGGCGCGAGCTCGCGGAGGCCGACATCGCCACACTCTTCAACGCGCGCGGCGCACGGGCGCGGCGGGTCTTCGAGGCGGCGGATGATCTGCGGCGGGAGACGGTCGGCGACACGGTTTCCTACGTCGTCACGCGCAACATCAACTACACCAATGTCTGCGCCTATCGCTGCGGCTTCTGCGCCTTCTCCAAGGGGCGCCAGCATGCCCATCTGCGCGGCCGGCCCTATGAGCTCGACCTCGGTGAGATCCAGCGCCGCACCCGTGAGGCGTGGGAGCGCGGGGCCACCGAAGTCTGCATGCAGGGCGGCATCCACCCGGACTTTTCCGGCGAGACCTATCTCGCCATCCTTCGCGCGGTGAAGGCGGCGGTGCCGCAGATCCACGTCCACGCCTTCTCGGCGCTTGAGGTGCGTCACGGCGCGGCGACGCTTGGCGTGCCCGTGCCGGCATTTCTGGAGATGCTGAAGGAAGCTGGGCTTGGCTCGCTTCCCGGCACGGCGGCGGAGATCCTCGATGACGAGGTGCGCGCCGTCATCTGCGCGGACAAGCTGACGACCGATGAATGGCTGGAGACCATCGGCGCCGCCCATCGCGTCGGGCTGCGCACCACCTCCACCATCATGTTCGGCCATGTCGACGGCTATCATCACTGGGCCCGCCATCTGCTGCGGCTGCGGCGCCTTCAGGCGGAGACCGGCGGCATCAGCGAGTTCGTGCCGCTGCCCTTCCTGCATATGGAGGCGCCGTTGTACCTCAAGGGCGGCACCCGCGCCGGTCCCAGCCGCCGCGAGGCGCTGTTGATGCACGCGGTGGGGCGGCTCGCCCTCCATCCGCTCATCCCCAACATTCAGGCCTCCTGGGTGAAGCTCGGCGAAGGCGGCATCGTCGCGGCGCTGAAGGCGGGTGCGAACGACATCGGCGGCACGTTGATGGACGAATCGATCAGCCGCGCGGCCGGCGGCATGCACGGCCAGGAATTCCCGCCGGATCGCATGGAGGCCGCCATTCTCGCCGCCGGTCGCCTCGCTCGCCAGCGCACAACGCTCTATGCGGATGCCCCCTCG
>JAEZMI010000371.1 GCA_023414975.1 Pseudomonadota bacterium
CCTATGAGCGATGTGCGGACCGAACGTTGCGTAATCCGGCCGGCCAAACCAAAGGGGTCAGCAAGCCGAATGGTTCAGCCAGCGAGCGCGGATTCGATGGCCGCGAGGGCTTCGCCCGCCCGCGCGCCGTCCGGCCCGCCGGCCTGCGCCATGTCCGGCCGGCCGCCGCCGCCCTTGCCGCCGAGCGCCTCGGCACCGCGGCGCACGAGGGCCACCGCGTCATAATTGCCGGTGAGATCGTCAGTGACGCCGACGACGAGGCCGGCGCGCCCATCCTCCGTCACCCCGACGATCGCGACAATACCCGAGCCAAGGCGCTTCTTGCCCTCGTCGGCCAGGCTCTTGAGATCCTTGAGGTCAATACCGCTCACCTGCCGGGCCATAAGCTTGACCGCGCCGACGGTGCGCACCGGCTCCTCACCGGCCTCGCCGCCGCCCATCGCCAGCTTACGCTTGGCCTCGCCGAGCTCGCGTTCCAGACGCCGGCGCTCCTCGACCAGTTGCGCGATACGTGCCTCGACCTCGCCGACCGGCGCCTTCAACGCGGCCGCCGCCGCATGAAGCGCGCGGCTCTCGCCGCTGAGATGATGGCGCGCGGCATCCGCGGTCATCGCCTCGATACGGCGCACACCCGCGCCGACGGCGCTCTCGCCAAGCACGCTGACCAGCCCGATATCGCCGGTACGCCGCACATGCGTGCCGCCGCACAGTTCCACGGAATAGGGCGCGCCATTGCCGGGATCCGTGCCCATCGCGACGACGCGGACCTCATCGCCATACTTCTCGCCGAAGAGCGCGCGGGCGCCGGAAGCGATGGCGTCATCCACCGCCATGAGGCGGGTCGTCACCGGTTCATTGCGCAGCACGATGGTGTTGGCGATGTCCTCGACCGCGCGCAGCTCGGCCTCGTCGAGCGGCTTGGGGTGGCTGAAATCGAAGCGCAGCCGGTCAGGTGCCACAAGCGAACCCTTCTGGGCGACATGATCGCCGAGCACGCGGCGCAGCGCCTCGTGCAGAAGATGCGTCGCCGAATGGTTGGCACGCACGGCACCGCGCCGCTCGCCATCGACGGTGAGCGCCAAGGCCGACCCGACGGCGAGCGTACCGCTCTCCACCTCGACCTCATGGGCGAAGATATCGCCGAGCTTTTTCTGCGTGCCGATAACACGGACCGTGAGGCCATCGTCGCCGGTCATGCGGCCGGTATCACCGACCTGGCCGCCACTTTCCGCGTAGAAAGGCGTCTGGTTGAGCACAACGAGACCGCGCGCGCCGGCCGGAAGCGTGTTGACCCGGCGCCCCTCGCTGACCAGGGCTGTCACCGCGCCCTCGGCGGTCTCTGTCTCGTAGCCCAGGAACTCGGTCGCACCCACATCATCGCGGACACCGAACCAGATCGCATCGGTCGCCGCCTCGCCGGAACCGGCCCAGGACGCGCGGGCATCCGCCCGTTGGCGCTCCATGGCCGCGTTGAAGCTCTCCACGTCGACGCTGACGCCGCGCGCGCGCAGCGCATCCTCCGTGAGATCGAGCGGGAATCCATAGGTGTCGTAGAGCTTGAAAGCGGTCTCGCCAGAGAATTTGGCGCCCTGCCCCAAGCCTTCACTCTCGCTCTCCAGGATCGACAGGCCGCGCTCCAGCGTCTTGCGGAAGCGGGTTTCCTCGAGCCGCAGCGTTTCGCTCACCAGCGCTTCGGCCCGCACGATCTCCGGATAGGCGCGACCCATCTCACGCACCAGCACCGGAACGAGGCGATGCATCAGCGGGTCGCGGGCGCCGAGCAGCTGCGCATGGCGCATGGCGCGCCGCATGATACGACGCAGCACATAGCCGCGCCCTTCATTGGACGGCAGGACACCATCGGCGACGAGGAAGGTTGCCGCGCGCAGATGATCGGCAATGACGCGATGGCTCGCCTTCTGAGGGCCGTCGGAGGGCACGTCCGTCATCTCCTCGACGGCGCCGGTGAGGGCGCGCATGAGGTCGATCTCGTAATTGTCGTGCGTGCCCTGCAACACCGCCGAGACACGTTCGAGGCCCATGCCGGTGTCGATGGACGGACGCGGCAGGCTGATACGTTCGCCGCCCGGCAGCTGCTCGAACTGCATGAAGACGAGATTCCAGATCTCGATGAAGCGATCGCCATCCTGGTCCGGCGAGCCGGGTGGGCCGCCGGCGATATGCGCGCCGTGGTCGTAGAAAATCTCCGAACACGGGCCACAGGGACCCGTGTCGCCCATCTGCCAGAAATTGTCCGAGGTGGCGATGCGGATGATCTTTGATTCCGGCAGGCCGGCAATCTTGCGCCACAGGCCGAACGCTTCCTCGTCCTCGGAATAGACGGTGACCAGCAGCTTCTCGACCGGCAGTTCGAACTCGCGGGTGATCAGGTTCCAGGCGAGCTCGATCGCATTCTCCTTGAAATAGTCGCCGAAGGAGAAATTGCCGAGCATTTCGAAGAAGGTGTGGTGCCGCGCGGTATAGCCGACATTGTCGAGGTCGTTGTGCTTGCCACCGGCCCGCACGCATTTCTGGGAGGTCACCGCCCGCGAATAGGGCCGCTTCTCGATACCGGTGAAGACGTTCTTGAACTGCACCATCCCGGCATTGGTGAACATCAAGGTCGGGTCGTTGCGCGGCACGAGCGGCGAGGACTCGACCACCTGGTGGCCATGCTTCGCGAAATAGTCGAGAAAGGTCGAACGAATCTCGTTAACGCCGCTCATTTCAAACCGGTCCGAAGAAAGGGGAAGCGCCGGCACGGGAGAGCTGCCGGCCCACGCCAAGCGGCGCGAAACGGTTCTAACGAGCCCCCTCGGGCTTGTCCAGAAAACGCAGGAAAGCCCTCCGCGCTAAGCGGCCGGTCGAGAGACATCCAACAGGACGGCAGGGAGTTGGGACCAACGGCGCGGCACCGACGACACGTCAACGGAAACGGCGCCAGCTGAGCCTCACGCGAGCGTTCCTATCAGCTCCCTTCGTCATGACGCGCGGGGCCAGACCCGCGCGTCCGATGCCAGGCCAGGCAGCGACGAAGCCTTACGGCTCCCCGTCGCCCTCCGCATCCTCGCCCGCCTCGCCGGCGAGAATCTGATCGGCGATCAGCCCGGCGTTCTGACGGATCGTCGCCTCGATGCGCCCGGAAATTTCCGGGTTCTGGCGCAGGAAGTTCTTGGCGTTCTCGCGCCCCTGGCCGAGGCGCTGGCTGTCATAGGAAAACCAGGCGCCGGACTTCTCGACCACGCCGGCCTTGATGCCGAGGTCGATCAGCTCACCCATTTTGGAGACGCCCTCGCCATACATGATGTCGAACTCGACCTGCTTGAAGGGCGGCGCCAGCTTGTTCTTGACCACCTTCACGCGGGTCTGGTTCCCCACCACCTCGTCGCGCTCCTTGATCGAGCCGATGCGGCGAATGTCGAGGCGCACCGAGGAATAGAACTTCAGCGCGTTGCCGCCCGTGGTGGTCTCGGGGCTGCCATACATCACACCGATCTTCATGCGGATCTGGTTGATGAAGATGACCATGGTGTGCGAGCGGTTGATCGACGCGGTCAGCTTGCGCAGAGCCTGGCTCATCAGGCGGGCCTGCATGCCCGGCTGGTTATCGCCCATCTCGCCGTCAAGCTCGGCACGCGGGGTGAGGGCCGCCACCGAATCGATCACCAGCACATCCACCGCGCCTGAACGCACCAGCGTGTCGGCGATCTCCAGTGCCTGTTCGCCCGCATCCGGCTGGGAGATCAGGAGGTTGTCGAGATCCACGCCCAGCTTGCGGGCATAGATCGGATCGAGCGCGTGCTCGGCGTCGATGAAGGCGCAGACACCGCCCTTCTTCTGCGACTCGGCGATGGTGTGGAGGGCCAGCGTGGTCTTGCCAGAGGATTCAGGCCCGAAGATCTCCACGATACGCCCGCGCGGCAAGCCGCCAATGCCGAGGGCGATATCGAGGCCGAGCGAGCCGGTTGAGACCGTCTCGATCTCCATGATCTTGTCGTTCTTGCCCAGGCGCATGATCGAGCCCTTGCCGAAATGGCGCTCGATCTGGGAAAGGGCGGCGTCCAGCGCCTTGGCTTTGTCCATGGAAGATCCTTCGACGAGTCGCAAACTCGCTTGAGTCATTGCCGGGCTCCGGGTTGCACGCAAGGGGTGAACGGGATTTCCTTGAATGTATCCGGTTTGTTCTCTGTTCGCAATATGTTCTCGCGAACATCCGCCGGCTTTGATGGGACCCTGGGGGCGCGATCGCTTTTTGTCGTTCCAGCGGTTCGCACTCGCTAACATTATTTGTCGCTCTATCATCCGCAAACCGTTGGAAACGCTGACGGTAGTGGCTCCTCATTCAGTTCGAATGGCAACCCTCGGCGTGACGGGTCGACACAGATGAGGGAGAGCATTGGAATTGAAGGAGTTTGGTGAGGAACCTCTCTGACTTACAGGTCCGTGGCGGTAGCCCAATTCAAACCGAGGGCGCTTCAGGGGCAACGTCCAGCGCATCACATTGGGTTATATCAGCTCCGCGAGTTCGAGGAGCGAGCCAAATTGGCTTAACCTTGCGTTCACAGAACCCGCAGCAGGCGCCGCCCCTCGCCGGGCTCCAGCTACGCCAGCGATGGGTGCCCGCATAACGGCCCGCCACCTAGGTAGCAGTGGTGACTGTTAAATAAATATCAAATCCATAGACAATTAGAATTATCTGACTAGGATGCTGGCAGGTCGGCTGGAACCGCCGACCCGGGAAACCGCGTCGCCGGGCCCCATGAATCCCCGATGAGGATTACCGCGGTGACCACACGCACCGACATCCATCTGAATGTCTTCGTGCCAACCACCGGCCATCACGAAGCCTCGTGGCTGCACCCGTCGACGCATCCCGAACGCCTGACGGACATCGCCTATTATCGCGAGACGGCGGCGATCGCGGAGCGCGGCACGTTCGACTCGCTCTTCTTCGCCGACCAACTCGCCGTCGGGCGCAGCGTGAAGCATGTGGCGCAGGGCAAGCTCGAACCGCTGACGCTGCTTTCGGCGCTCGCCGGCTCGACTGAGCACATCGGGCTGATCGGCACCGCTTCCACGACCTATAACGAGCCCTACAACCTCGCCCGCCAATTCGCCTCGCTCGATCACATCAGCCAGGGCCGCGCCGGTTGGAACATCGTCACCTCCTGGTCGGCCGAGGCGGCCGGCAATTTCGGCCTCGCCCAGCGCAACGCCCATGCGGACCGCTACCGGCGCGCCACCGAATTCGTCGAGGTGACGACCAAGCTGTGGGACAGCTGGGAGGACGATGCGCGGGTACATGACCGCGCGCGCGGCGTCTATGCCGATACCGACCGTATCCATGCCATCGACCATGACGGCGAGGAGTTCCGCGTGCGCGGACCGCTGGACATGCCCCGGTCGCCGCAGGGCCGGCCGGTGCTCGTGCAGGCCGGCTCATCCGAGAGCGGGCGCAGCTTCGCGGCGCGCTATGCGGAAGCCATTTTCACCGCCCAGCAGGACCTCGCCGACGCCCAGGCCTTCTACGCCGATGTGAAGAACCGCGCCCTTGCCTTCGGCCGCGCCCCGAACGGCGTGAAGGTTCTGCCCGGCCTATCCCCCATCCTCGGCTCCACCGAGGCGGAAGCGCGCGCCCATGAGGAGACCCTGAACGACCTGACCCTCCCGGTCGTCGGTCTCAAGCACCTCTCGCAGCGTTTCGACGGCTTCGACTTCAGCGGCTTTCCGCTCGATGAGGAAATTCCGCTCGACGCTTTCCCCAAGCCGGAAACCGTGCAGGGCGCGCAGAGCCGCTCGCAGGTGATCCTCACTCTGGTCGAGCGTGAGCGCCCGACACTGCGCCAGCTCCTGCGCCGCCTCGCGGGTGGGCGGGGTCACAAGGTGCTGGCCGGCACGCCGAAGGCGGTGGCCGACCATATCCAGCTTTGGGTCGAGAACCGCGCGGCGGACGGCTTCAACATCATGCCGGCCGTGATCCCCGCGGGCCTCGCCGAATTCGTCGACGAGGTCGTGCCGATCCTGCGCCAGCGCGGCCTGTTCCGTCGCGCATACGCCGGCCGGACCCTGCGCGACCATTACGGCCTGACGCGCCCCGAGAGCCGCTACGCGCGCTCAGCCTGACACCGCCGATGCCTGATCTGACGGAGACTGCCGTGCCCGCTATCGCCTTCGCCCATGAGTCCACCGCAGCTAAGCCCGCCGCAGCTAAGCCCACCGTCGCGCCACAGGCGCCGACCCGCCTCGAACTGCGCAACCTGCGCAAGGCGCTGGGCGACACCGCCGCCGTCAACGGCATCGACCTCAAGGTCGCGCCGGGCGAGAGCGTGGTGCTTCTGGGGCCCAGCGGCTGCGGCAAGACCACGACGCTGCGCATGGTCGCCGGCTTCCTCCAGCCCGATGGCGGCGAGGTGCATCTGGATGGCGTGTTGTCCTCCAGCGCGACCTTTGCGCTACCGCCGGAGAAGCGCCACCTCGGCATGGTGTTCCAGACCTATGCGATCTGGCCGCACAAGACCGTGGCCGACAACGTCGCCTACGGACTTGAAGTTGCCGGGCGGCGCCGGGCCGAGATCAAGGCCGAGGTCGCCGCTGTGCTCGATCTCGTGCAACTCGGATCCCTGGCCACTCGCTACCCGGCCGAGCTGTCCGGCGGCCAGCAGCAGCGCGTCGCGCTGGCCCGTGCGCTCGCCACCAAGCCCTCGCTCCTGCTGCTCGACGAGCCGCTGTCGAATCTCGACGCCTCGCTGCGCGAGGAAATGCGGTTCGAACTGCGGGCGCTGCAGACGAGGCTGGGTATCACCACGCTCTATGTCACCCACGACCAGGACGAGGCGCTGGTCCTCGCCGATCGCATCGTGGTGATGAACAAGGGACGCATCGAGCAGGTCGGAACGCCCGAGGAGGTGTACCGCACCCCCGCGACCCGGTTCGTCGGCAGCTTCATCGGCATCGCCAATGTGCTCGACGGTGAGATTGTCGCGGTGGATCGGGCGGGAGAGCGTGTGCTGGTGGCGCTCGATGTGGGCGGTCGGCTGTGGAGCCGCGCGCCGAAATCCTGGCTGGCGACCCAAGCTGTGGGCAGCCGGGCGAGCGTGCTGCTGCGCCCGCAGGACATCAAGCTGGAGGCGCCGCAAAACCCCGGTGCCGAGCAGGCTATCGGCGCCTCCTTCATCAGCGAATCCTTTCTCGGCGAGCATTACGAGTTGAAGCTGGCGGCTGGTAAGACTCAGCTTCGCGTCCAGTCGCGGCGGCGCGGCACCTTCCCAGATGGACGCGCCCAGCTCTGGGCTCGCCCCGGCAGCGCGTGGGTGGTGGCATGAGCGAGATCAGCTTTAC
>JAEZMI010000048.1 GCA_023414975.1 Pseudomonadota bacterium
AGCCAAGCCTGAGCGGCAGAGTCTCGGGTATGAGGCGCTACGCTCCAGAACGCGCATTCTCCATTCCTGGAGAACGCAGCGAGGCTGAGATTCTGTGATCCTGCAACGACAAACGAGAGGCCATCGACGCCCTTGGTCTCATTGAAGCTGTCGGCGCCTACATACAGTTTGGGATGAAAGGTGCCGGGCAGACTGTCAACGATGCGAATCTCCCATCCGCTGTTCATGGCAGTTTGAAGCGCCTTCGGATGAGTCACACCGTCTTTCGTATCGGTAACCAACCTGACTTCATCGACACCTCCTTCATCAAGGATGCTCTTCACGAGAGTGAACCCTGACGCGGACACGTATGCCACAGCGAGGCCGACGACGGACGGCTTGGTGTGCAGGATGTGTTTCCTAAGAAGCGTCTTGTACGTATTGCCCCTAATGCCCGTTGTGACGATTGAGCTTGTCATTACCCGCGCCCCCTCACACGATCTTGAACCTAATGGCGAACAGCTCTTCGTCGGACACGTTCTGCCCGAGACGCTCTTCGATCTGGTCCAGAAGACCGTCCTTCTGTATCTCAATATCCTTGGCGGCGGCGTCGTAGGCGCGCCATGCCTCATCGCGCTTGGCTTCCAGCACGCGCGCCTGTCGCTGCTTGGCGAGCTTGTCAGGCAGATTACCGGTTTGGCGGATCTCTTTTTTGAGCGCCTTGATCTGCTCATCCAGCTCCTTCAGGTCCGCCTTCAGCCCGGCGCGCTTGTCCTCCGCCCAGTTGTCGAGCTTTTCCATTTCGTCGTCGAACCATGCCGATTGCCGCGTGGCCATGTCGTCGAGGATCGCCGTGCGCTCGCTTTCCACGACCTGCTTGACGGAGTCGGGCAAGGTCACATCCTCCGTACCGTCTATGCGGGCGGGAAGCTCGAATAAACGCATCGCGGCTTTCGGGTCGATCCGCCCGCCGTCGTCGGTGATGGCCGCCAGAATAATGTGATCCTGATCGTCAACCCCGCGAACCGAAAGCTTGTGCGCGACCAGCGTACCGGCCTTTCCGACAAAATGCTCAATCGCCACGGAGGTCTGTGGCCAGGCCGTGTAGTCGAAGACAACGGATGCGCCATTGAGCTTGCGCGTCGCGGCCGTGAACAAAAGCTGCTGCGCCAGCGGATGACCAAGCCGATAGCGGTGGCCGTCGATCCCGTGCCGAGTCATGAAATAGCTGCCCAGCGCAACGTTGATCCCGGTGGGCGCACCTTGAAGGATGAAGGTGAAATAGTCGTCGTCGAACTTGGCCTGCTTGCCAAGCTCGTGCTTTGTAACGACCCAGAGCATTCGCGCGTAGCGATCAAGATATTCTTTGCTCTGGCTCATATTGATTTTCAGGCGGTCGTGAACCTCGGCATCGAAATTTTCGAGGAGCTTGCGGCGCGTATCCTCCATCGTGACGGTGATGTTGGATTCCATCTCGGTGCGTAGCCGTTCAAACTCGGTCTCGATGTCCTCGGTGGAACGGCAGTTCTGGTAGATGGAGACAATGCGCTTCTCGAATTCCACGCCAGATTCGATGGCGCCAAGCACCTCGTCGCTTGCGCCGAACACACCGGAGAAGAGTTTGAATTTCTCGGCCAGAAGCTCGTACACGCGCTGATCAGCGGCGTTGTTCTTGTTGAGGAAGTTGACCACCACCACGTCATAGCGCTGGCCGTAGCGATGGCAGCGCCCGATGCGTTGCTCGATACGCTGCGGATTCCAGGGAAGGTCGTAATTGACCACCATCGAGCAAAACTGGAGATTGATGCCTTCGGCGGCGGCCTCCGTCGCGATCATGATCGAGGCTTTCTCGCGGAAATATTCGACCAGTGCCGCCCGCATGTCCGCGGTGCGTGAACCGGTCACACGATCTGAGCCTTTGTGACGCTCAATCCACGCCTCGTAGATCGCCTTGGATTGCGCATCGGCATTCGAGCCGTTGAACAGGACGAGCTTTCCATCGTAGCCATTCGTGCCGAGCAGCCGTACAAGGTATTCCTGTGTGCGCCGGGATTCCGTAAAAATGATTGTCTTTTCAGCGCCGCCCAATTCGAGGGCCTTGGCAAAGCCTGCGCGCAACGCGCTCAGCAGCGCTTGCCCCTTGGCGTTTTCAGAAATCGAAACGGCAAGGTCGCGAAAGGCCCGCAGGTCGGCGATCTCCTTCTCGATGTTGGCAATGTCGTCTGGCGTTAGAAGTGCGGGCTCTTCGCCTTCCTCGTCCCATTCGTCGGCAACGTCCTCGTACTCCTCATAGTCCTCGGCGATTTCCTCTTCGAGCTTCTGACGAAGAGACTTGTCGTCGCGAAGCTGGCGTTCCAGCTTACGGGCGAGGGAATCGAGTGCCCCGGCGATGGCAAAGGTCGACGAGGCCAGCAACTTTCGCATAATGAGGGTCATTAGCGACCGCTGGCTCGACGGCAGGGCCTGCAACGAGGGCCGCCGCAGATAGTCGGACACCATATCGTAGAGCTTCTGCTCAGCGTCGGTCGGCACGAATTCCTGCGTGATCGGGATGCGATTGGTGTAGCGGATATATTCAAGCACCTGCCGTCGCAGCGTGCGATGACAAATGGGCTTCAGGCGGCCTTTTAACTCGTCGAACTGGCTGTCACCTGCAAGCCGCGCATATTGCGCACGAAAGCTCTTGGCATCGCCGAAGGCATAATCGTCGATAAGGCTGACAAGCCCGTACAGCTCCATGAGCGAGTTTTGGAGCGGCGTCGCCGTGAGCAGCACCTTGGGAGCATTTGCAAGGGCACCTTTCAGCGTCTTGCCTATACGGTTGTCAGGCCGATAAACGTTGCGCAACCGGTGCGCTTCGTCGATGACTACTAGGTCCCATGGGATCACCATCAGTTCCTCGGCATGGCGGGCAGCGAACTGAAACGAGCAAATAACAAGCGCCTTCTGCTCAAAAGGGCGGCGTGCGCCGTCCCTGACCATCCTGTTGTAGTTGCGCGCCTCAAGGATGACGGAGGGAAGGAAGAATTTCTCAGCGATTTCCTGCGCCCATTGCTTCCGAAGGTTCGCTGGCGTGACCACGAGGATGCGGCGGCGCCCCTCGGTCCATTTCTGGGCGAGAACAAGTCCGGCCTCGATGGTCTTCCCAAGGCCCACCTCGTCGGCGAGGATCGCGCCCTTGGAGAGCGGCGACTTGAAAGCGAACAGCGCCGCCTCGACCTGATGGGGGTTGAGATCAACCTGGGCATCCAGAAGCGCACCGGCCAGCTTCTCGGCATCCGCAACGGAATGCCTCCTGCCCAGTTCATGGGCGAATAGCTTGGCGTGGTACTCCGTTATCACTTTTCGTTGCCCTCCCGTTGCTCCTCAACCTTCTGCTTAATCCATCTTGCGATTTCCCGTCGCTCGAAGCGCCACGACCCGCCGACCTTGAATCCCGGAATTTCCCCCGCCAAGGCGAGCTTGTAGGCCGTCTTCTCATTGATCTTGAGAAGTGCAGCCACTTCCCGGATCGTCAGGATGTCGTTGGCCATATGCCCACCGCGAGTCGCGCCAGCTGGATTATAGGGAGAATTGGAGAAAATCCGAGAAAATTGCTCACAACTACAGGTTGTAATTACTATCATAGGTCTCAGACAGGTTGGCGTGGAACGTCGTCGGATGGGCTTTGTCGCATGAATGGCGCTTTGAGCGCGGAACATTGGCACGCGGGTTGCGAAGCCCCGGCTGGGCCCAACGAGCCTTCTAAGCTGGTGGCATCGACGTCATGGCGCGCGACAGAGCCATGTCCGCCTGATTGCGACCGAGGACGAGGACTCCACGAGGCGAAGATATAGCCCCTCTGCTAAAAAGAAAAGTAACCACAATACGTGCGCATGAAATTACAAATCATTCCCGTTGATTCCAGTGCTTTGCTCTTGCGGCGGCGCGAGCGGATTTTCCAAGATTGTTGCTTCGCAACATGAAAGGAAAGCGCGCATGGCCAGCTTCATTGTGGTAGGAAAACGATTCATCCCGCCCGAACATATCGCTTTTGTTGAACCCTACGACCTTCTCACCGCCCGTCCGCAACTGCGCACATCACGGTCGTTCCAGGGACGGGTGGTGATGGTCAACCGGGACAGCATCCTCATCGAGGAGGCGCCGGTGGTCTTTGCGGAGGCGAATGGCTTCCGCATGCTGGCTGCCGACCGGATCGCCACCAACCCGGCGATCGCTTTCCGGGTGGAGGCCTTTTTGCCGGTTGACGGCTTCACGCCATCCAAGGCCTTTGCCACCCGTCTGCTGTGGCGCGACCTGGATGGCGACGAGCAGAGTAAGTTGCTGCTGAGTGATCCGGAAACCGTCCTCGCCGTCGTGGTGCGGGGCGCCACTGACAAGAGCTTCGCCCATCTTCAGCCTGCCCAGCTCGGCGCCGGACGCAAGGGCCGCTTGCCAACCCCTTCCGGCTCGGGGCGCTCATGACAGACGGACAGATACAACGGAAAACCCCATCGCCGCGGCGCAGGGCTTCCAAAGCTAATGTGGCACGCTCATTCAGCCTGTTTCACACTCGAGGGATCTGCAATGCTAATGGGCCGGAAGGTGCCCCACCGGCCACACAACAGGATGACGGCGGCGGCGAGGATACGCCCTCGGACTCGTGTCGGCAGCAACGGGAGGATGCCGATACGGCCGACTACGCCCGCATATTGCTGGATCTTGCACGAGGAAATGACGGGGACTGAGGCGGCGAACGGGTCGGCTCCGTTCGCCGGAAGGTCCTTGAACGTTCAGTCCTTGTCCGGTTCCGCCGGCTGGTCGCTGGACGTTTCCTCGTCGCCCGATTGATCCTCGGCTCTCCGCATGTCTTCGTCTTCCAAGATGTCGTCGTAATCCGGATGCTCATCGAGAAGCTCCTCGGCTGCCAGCATCGTCGCTTTAAGCAGACCCTTTTCCATGTCTTCGGCGCTATGTTTCTTGGGCTGGCGGACAGGCGTGCGCGCACCCGGACGGCCCGCATTCCGGTCTTCCTGCTCGCGAATGTACTGCTTGAGCCGGGATTTGCGTGCGCACCAGACATTGCCGATCTTGAAGAGGGGCAGACGCGACGTCTCCATCAAATGGTAGACCTTCCGGCGTTTCGAAGCGCTGCCCCACATGAAGGTCGCGATGTCGTCAGCGCCTTCAAGAATGTCGTCGGCCAGGGTTTCCTGTTCCTCGGGCGGGGGCGGTGGTGGAAACGGGCGCTGACCGTCCATCACGGGATCTCCTTTTCTCCGGCAAGAAGGGCGCCGATGCCGAGGACGGTGCGCTCGGAGATACGGCGATACTGTTCGAGGTCGCGCCTGGGTGCCGCTTTAGCGTTCTTTCGCTTCCCGGTCGGTTCGGCAGGCGTCAGGTAACGCACATTCACTGTCGCCCCGCTGGGCAAACCGGCGATGCGAATGTCCCCGATCGTGCCGGGCGAGAGCGCCGCGATGTCGATGAGGGGCGCGGCATCGGGCGTTTCGGCAATGGAGCCCGTGGCGGCCGACGTGATGAGGGCTTCAAGAGCATCAACGAAGCTGTGTTCGCGGGGAAGCGCCTTCAGCTCGGCGATGCCGGTCTCCTGATAGAGAAGGGCGCCGGAACCAGGCTGCTGCGGCCGCGTGGCGTCGTAGCGGATGACGGCCTCGGCAGCATCCTTCACGGCATCGCTGCCAAGAATGGATGTGAGAAGGTGGGCCGCGTCCCGCGTCGTGACTGCAGTAGCGCCGCGTCCCCGCCCTGACTTGGCGCGTAGGCCCGCTGTCCGCAGCGTACGGTCGTACAGCGCGACGGTCTTTTCAGCCATGCCCATGATCGCAGCGAGATCGCGGGTGAAGGCGCCGGGCGTGGGCATGGATGGTGTTCCGATCGTCATCAACATTATCGGACTCTAACACCAATAAACTTGAATCGCAAGAATCATTGGCGCTATACTCCAATAAACGAAACTCGAGTTCGCTGGCGCGGCGGCGGCCCGTTGCGAGAGTGCAGAGAGGTGGGAGATGTCACGGACGGGAGGCATTGCAGAAGGCGAGCGACAGCCCGTCGTCGTCTCGGACGAGACGCTCGCTGTACCGCCGACTGCCGAGCTAACGCTCATTGAGCGCGTCGAGCGCGCGCTGGTGCTGCTGGCCTATTTCATTGAACTCGATGGGGATGTGCACATCCCGATGTATGAGCGGCTGGAAGCCGAACTGGCCGAGCTGAAACGTCGCGAGGACACCCGTTCCCGCGCACGCCGGCTGATTGCTGGCTATGGCGCCTCGCGCGCGGATCAGGCGCTGCTTGCCGGCGCGCCACCGTCGTCACGCGCGCCCGAAGGCCCCGGAGGGACAGTTCCCTCGCGGGATCGTTGAGCGGCAAAGGCCGAACAACCCTCGGTCGGAAAGGCGATCTTCTCCAGGTACTTCAGTTTCAGCTCAAGCGAGGGGCCGCGGCCGTATTTCGGCTTGTAGGTCTTGTGACCCATCATGGCGTCGATCAGGCTGTCGGGCGCTTCCACGGCGACAAGCCTGTCCTTGAAGCTGTGCCGCAGCGAATAAACCGTATGGTCCTTCGTGGGGCGCAGACCATTCTCCGAAAGGTATTTATTAACCGCCCCAGAAAGCTGCGAGGACTTGTCCCGATACCTCGGGAAGCCCTTGGGTCGGAGCCTCATCGCTTCCAGCGCCACGCCGACCAACGGCATTTCGCGTGCGGAATCGTCGGTCTTGAGCCGCCGGCCATCCGCCGCGATCACCACGTGCGGGATGTTCGCATCCAATCGAATGGTCGCCTCGCGCAGGTTCACGATCTCGGAGGGACGCAGCCCGGTCTCGATCATCACCATCAACACAAGCCGCGCATCCTCGTTGAGGCCGGCAAGCGCCTTGCCCTCAAGAAAACGGGAGCGGATGAAGGCTGGGTCGAAGGGCTGCCGCGGCTTTTCAACCTCGCCCCGGAGGCGGATGCCTTTGAAAATATCCGGCAGGTTGAGCCGCCGTCGCACGCTCAACTCCTTGAGCATGCGGCTGAGTTGACCGATGTCCTTGTTTGCGGTCTTGGCCTCGATATCGTCGTCCATAATGCGCTCGCGCCACCATTCGACATAATCGATGCCGTCGGCTTCGGTGATGTCGGTGATCGGTTTGTCGCCCACCACCTCAATGAACCGGTTCATTGCTCGTACACGGCCAGCGCGCCAGATCCGGAGCTGGTCGGCGGACAAGTCGCGCACCTCGTTCCGCGTG
>JAEZMI010000057.1 GCA_023414975.1 Pseudomonadota bacterium
AGCCCGGCCAATGCGCTGCGCGCCGCCGTCCACGCCGCGCTTGCCGCCGACCCGGCGCTGACCGCCGCGCTGGGGGGACCGCGCATCCACGACGTGCCGCCCGCCGCGCCGGACTTTCCCTATGTGACGCTCGGCGAGGCGCAGGTGATCGACTGGTCGACGGCGACGGAGACCGGCCACGAGCACCGCCTCGCGCTCAACGTGTGGTCGCGCCAGGGCGGGCATGGGCAGGCCCATCATCTCGCCCATCTGGTGCAGGCGGTGCTGCATGACGCCCCGCTCGCGCTCGGCGGGCACCGGCTGGTGAATCTGCGTGTGAGCAGCGCCGAGATCCGCCGCGAGGCGGGCGGGCGCACCTATCGCGCGCTGCTGCGGCTGCGGGCGGTGACGGAAACCGATTGATGTTTTCCGAACCCGTCAACAGACCGCGCCAAGCGATTCGGCGGATTCAACAATCCGGCTGAAGTTGATTCAGAAGATGAGCGCGCTTGCGGCGATTTCCTGAATCACTCTGTGAAGCTGTCGCCGCCACGTCGCGGGGGCGAACGCTCCTAAACTGCCACATCAGGGTTAACGCACCCTGAATACACGTCATTACCACAGGATTTGAGACAAGGAGGCTCGCCATGGCGGCGCAGAAGGGCAAGGACCTGTTGCTGAAGCTTTACAATGGCAGCGCCTTCGTCACCGTCGCAGGGTTGCGCTCGCGGCAGATCGCCTTCAACACCGAGCCGGTGGACGTGACCCATGCCGAGAGCGCCGGGCGCTGGCGCGAGCTGCTCGCCGGGGCGGGGGTGAAGCGTGCGGCCGTCGCCGGTTCCGGGGTGTTCAAGGACGCGGCCTCCGACGCGCTGATCCGCCAGAGCTTCTTCGACGGCGAAATCCGGCAGGGGCAAATGGTGGTGCCGGATTTCGGCACGCTGACCGGGCCGTTCCAGATCACCAGCCTCGAAATCGCCGGCGAGCATGACCGCGAGGTGACGTTCGACATCACGCTGGAAAGCGCCGGCGAGATCACCTTCGCCGCGCTGTGAGCACGTGTCCCGGAGGCCTGAAGCGTGAGTGGAAGGCGAGCCGGGACCCAGCGAAAAAGTCTTTGGCCAAAGAGTCTTCCCTGGGCCCCGGCTCATCACCGCGCTGCGCGTGGTTTGACCGGGGCACGGGCTTCCAACGTTTCGCCGTCCACCCGCCCTTACACCGTCATCCCCGGGCTTGGCTCGGGGATCCACGACTTCCTGGCGCGGCCGGTCAAGTCGTGGATGGCCGGGCCAAGCCCGGCCATGACGGTTCCGGATGAGTACCACCCCGACCAGGAGACCCCCATGGCCAACCGGCATCGCGGCGAGATTGCCGCCGAGCTCGACGGGCGCCGCCGCACCCTGGTGCTGACGCTCGGCGCGCTGGCGGAGCTGGAGGACGCGTTCGGCGCGGAGGACCTGGTAGCGCTGGCCGAGCGGTTCGGCCGGGGGAGGCTCGCCGCGCGTGACGCCATCCGCCTCGTGGCGGCCGGTCTCAAGGGGGCGGGGGAGGCCGTCACCGAGGAGGAGGTCGCGCACATGACCACGCCGGGCGGCGCCGCCGGCTTCGCGCGCCTCGTCGGCGATCTCATCGCCGCGACCTTCGGCGGGGAGGAGGGGGCACACCCCGACGCGCCGGCCGCTCCTTCGCCGGGAGATGGCGCCCGCCCTTTCTGAGCGCGGGGCGGGCGGGGGAGCCGTCCTGCGCGGCGTTTCCGTCCCGCGCGGCGTTTGCGTCCCGCGCGGCATTTCCTTGGGATCGGGCGATGGCGTTCGGCCTCGGCCGCCTCGCGCTCGCCCCGGATGCCTTCTGGCGGATGACGCCGCGCGAACTCGCCCGCGCCATGGAGGCCGTGCTCGGTCCAACCCGCGCCCCGCTCGGCCGCCCCGACCTCGCCGCGCTGATGGCGCGGTTCCCGGATTGAGCGGGCGAGCGTCGTCATCCCGGACGGCTGAAAGCCGATCCGGGATCGTTCTCCGCTTGGGACGCGATCCCGGCTCCGCGGCTCCGCCTTGGCCGGGATGACGATGGACCAGCGCCCCGCATCCCGGACGCCCGGAGCGTGAGCGGAAGGCGAGCCGGGACCCAGCGCAGAAGTTTTCGGCCGAAGAGTTTCCCTGGGCCCCGGATCATCGTTGCGCTTCGCGCAACTCGTCCGGGGAACGGGGCCGCCTTTCCACTCACCTCAATCGGAGACACCTATGGCCGAGGACAGCTTCGAGCCCGAGACCGTGACGGTCGCCATCGCCGCCGATACCAGCGCCTTTCGCCGCGAGCTTTCCGAGGCCGAGCGGCTGGCGCGGGGATTCGGGCGGGTGGTGAGCGAGGCGCTGGCCGGCGCGGCGGTGAAGGGGCGCGCGGCCGACGACGTGTTCCGCTCGCTGGTCACGCGCCTGTCCGGCCTCGCCCTCAACGCCGCCTTCCGTCCACTGGAGCAGGGCGTCGCCGGCCTGTTCCAGAACCTCGGCGGGGCGCTCGGCTTTGCCAGGGGTGGAGCGTTCGAGGCCGGCCGCGCCGTGCCCTTCGCGAGCGGCGGGGTGGTGGCGGCGCCGACCTATTTCCCCCTCGCCAATGGCCGCACCGGACTGATGGGCGAGGCCGGTGCCGAGGCGATCCTGCCGCTGCGGCGCGGGCCGGACGGCACGCTGGGCGTCGCCGCGGGCGCGGGCGGCCGGGCGGTGAACGTGACGGTCAATGTCACGACGCCCGACGCCTCGTCCTTCCGCCGCTCCGACGCCTATCTCTCCGGCCTCGTCGCCCGCGCCGTGGCGCGCGGGGAAAGGAGCCTCTAGATGCCGGCCTTTCACGAGACGCTGTTCCCGCTCGACATCGCGCTTGGCGCGGCGGGCGGGCCGGAGCGGGCGACGGAGATCGTCACCACGCTGACCGGCCGCGAGGAGCGCAACACCCGGCTGAAGCATTCGCGCCGGCGGTGGGATGCGGGCTACGGCGTGACCTCGCTGGCGCAGCTTCAGGCCGTCGTCGCCTTCTTCGAGGAGCGGCGCGGCCGGCTCTACGGCTTCCGCTGGCGCGACCGGCTGGACCATGCCTCCGCCGCACCGGGCAGTCCCGTGACCCCGCTCGACCAGGCGCTCGGCACGGGCGACGGGGCGCGGGCCGCTTTTGCGCTGATCAAGACCTATGGCGGGACGCACGCGCCCTATGCCCGGCCCATCGTGAAGCCCGTCGCCGGCTCGGTGCGGGTGGCGGTGAACGGGGCGGAGAAGAGCGCCGGCACGCATTTCGCGCTCGATGCCACGACGGGGATGGTGAGCTTCCTCGCCGGCCATGTGCCCCCCGCCGGCGCGAGCGTCACGGCGGGGTTTCAGTTCGACGTGCCCGTGCGGTTCGACACGGATTTTCTGGAAGTGAACCTCTCCGCCTTCGAGGCGGGGGCGATACCGCGCATTCCGGTGGTGGAGATCCGCCTATGAGAGATATTCCCGCGGGACTTGCCGCCGCGCTGGCGACGGGGGCGACGACGCTCGCGCGCGGCTGGCGGATCACCCGCCGCGACGGGGTCGTGATCGGCCTCACCGAGCATGACGAGGACCTGTTCGCGGACGGCACGCTGTTCCGCGCCGCCGGCGGCGTCGGCGGCTCGGAGGAGGCCGCCGCCCTCGGCTTCGCGGTGGGCGGGGGCGAGATGGTGGCGGCCCTCTCCTCCGATCTGATCGACGAGGCCGACCTGCTGGCCGGGCTCTATGACGGGGCGCGCGTCGAGCTCCTGCTGGTCGACTGGGCGGCGCCGGCGCATGTGCTGCCGCTGCGGCGCGGCACGATCGGCGAGGTGCGCCGCGAGGGCGGGGCCTTCACGGCGGAGCTGAGGGGCCTCGCCAGAGCGCTCAACCTGGTGCGCGGGCGCCTCTTCACCCGCGCCTGCGACGCCGATCTCGGCGATGCCCGCTGCGGCGTCGCGCTCACCGGCGCGCGGCGCGCCGAGGGCACCGTCGCGGCGGTGGAGGGGGCGGGACTTTTCGTGGCCGCCGGGCTCGGCGCCTACGCCGCCGGCTGGTTCACGCAAGGCCGGCTGGCGTTCACGGCGGGCGGCAATGCCGGCTTCGCCTGCGAGGTGAAGGCCCATCCGGTGGAGGGCGGCACGGTGCGGCTCGACCTGTGGCAGCGCCCGCCGCAGCCGCTCGCGCCGGGCGATGCCTTCACCGTCACCGCCGGCTGCGACAAGCGGCTTGCCACCTGCCGCGACCGCTTCGGCAACGCGCTGAACTATCGCGGCTTCCCGCATATGCCCGGCAATGACGCGGTGCTGCGCGTCGCGCGGCCGGGAGGGTGAGATGGCCAACGAGGGTGGGATGGAGAGCGCGCTTTTGCGCGCCCGGATTGTCGCCGAGGCCCGCGCCTGGATCGGCACGCCCTATCTGCACCGCGCTTCCTGCAAGGGGCAGGGGGCGGACTGCCTCGGCCTCGTTCGCGGCGTGTGGCGGGCGGTGATCGGCGCCGAGCCCGAGAGCCTGCCCGCCTATGCGTCGGACTGGGCGGAAGCGCTGGCCAAGGACCCGCTGAAGGCGGAGACGCTGGCCGGGGCGGCAGGGCGCCACCTGCGCGCCGTGCCGTTGGACGCCATCCGGCCGGGCGACGTGCTGCTGTTCCGCTGGCGCGCCCATTTGCCCGCCAAGCACGCGGCGATCCTCGTCACGCCGGGCGAGGGCGGCGCCGCGCGCATGGTGCACGCCCATGACGGGGCGGCGGTGGCGGAGGTGTTCCTCGCCCCCTGGTGGCGCCGGCATCTGGCCTACGCCTTCGCCTTTCCGGGGGCGTGAGGGGTCGCGCGCGCCCCTCAGCGTCCCGGACGCCTGTAGCGTGAGCGGAAGGCGAGCCAGGACCCAGCGTAAGAATCTTTTGCCGAAGAGTCTGCCCTGGACCCCGGATCATCGCCGCGCTGCGCGCCGCTTGTCCGGGGAACGGGGGCGTGCTTCGAGGCCGCCTGCGGCGGCACCTCAGCATGACGACGGCGTTCCAAAGCGCGGCTTCCCGGACGCCGCAGCGAAAGCGGACGGCGAGCCGGGACCCGGCGCAAAAAAGACTTTTGCCGAAGAGTTTCCGCTGGACCCCGGATCATCGCTGCGCCTTGCGCAGCTTGTCCGGGGAACGGGGCTACCGCCTTCACGCCGTCATCCCCGGGCTTGGCCCGGGGATCCATGACTTTCCCGCGCGGCGCTGGCGGCACGACGTGGAGG
>JAEZMI010000066.1 GCA_023414975.1 Pseudomonadota bacterium
TTTTTGACCGAATCTGTGCAATCCCTTCCGAAATAGGCTTCCGTTCCGCAATGGAAACGGTACATTGCTCGCAATGCCGAAAAAGCGGGCAGGCATCATTTGCGTGCACCGTGGCATCGGGGACCAGGGGAGCCCGTCTGCGTGGCTTGGGGCCGTAAGCACCCCCGCTTAACTGCGGCCGGGCGCTCGACGGTGCGGGGTGGTGTTCCCTCCCAGCTCACACGGACCGGCTGTGCAACGGAGCAAAGGTGTGACCTCGGACGGGGCAAGCAGTTCTGGAGCGTGGGGGCTCGCGGCTCGCTATGTGCGGGTCGTGGACGGCCTGTCCAACTATGTCGGCTATCTCGCGGCGTCGCTCATCTTCTTCATGGGCGGGACGCTGCTGTTCGACGCGGTGATGCGAAACCTGGTCAAGATGCCCGTGCACTGGGCGGTGGAACTGACCCAATTCACGCTCGCGGCCTATTACTTCATGGGTGGACCGTTCACGCTGCGCAACAATGAACATGTGCGCATGGACCTCTGGTATTCCACGCTCTCGGAGCGCGGGAAGGCCAAGGTGGACTTGGTCACCGTCTGGTGCCTGATCTTCTATCTCGGCGTACTTCTGGCGGGCTCCATTTCCAGCCTGCAATACGCCATCGCCACCAATGAGAAGCGCTTTTCGATCTGGAATCCCTCGGTCATTCCGATCAAGGCGCTGCTGACCGTCTGTCTCGTCCTGATGCTGCTGCAGGCTTTCTCGCTGGTCATCAAGCACGTCTTCACGCTGCGCGGGGAGAAGATCTGATGTCCTATGAGATGATCGCCCTGCTGATGTTCGCCTCGATGGTCGTGGCGCTCATCAGCGGACAGCTGGTCTTTGCCGGCATCGGCTTCGTGGCTTCGGCGGCCGCGCTGATGCTTTATGGCCCCGGCGCCATGGACCTGCCGTTCAACCAGGTCTTCAAGCTGTTCAACTGGTACGCGATGCTGACGCTGCCCATGTTCATCTACATGGGCTACATCCTGGCGGAGTCCGGGATCGCCGAGGATCTGTACCGAGCGTTGCATGTCTGGTTCGGCCGCTTCACGGGCGGCCTCGCCATCGGCACCATCTTCCTGATGGTGATCATCTCCGCCATGAACGGCCTCTCGGTCGCCGGCATGGCCATCGGCGCCACCATCGCGCTGCCGGAGATGATCCGCCGAGGCTACGACAAGGTGCTGATCTCCGGCGTGGTGCAGGGTGGTTCCTCACTTGGCATCCTCATCCCGCCCTCGGTCGTGCTCGTGCTCTACGGCATGATCGCGCGCCAGCCGGTATCGAAGCTGTGGTTCGCCGGTGTCGGGCCGGGCCTGCTGATGGCCGCCTTGTTCGTCATCTACATTTACATCCGGGTGAAGCTGAACCCGAAACTCGCGCCGAAGCTGACGGATGACGAGCTCAACATGCCCCTGCGCGAGAAGCTGGCGCTGGCGCGCGCGGGTATCATTCCTTTCGCCATCTTCTTCTTCATGACCGGGCTTTTCGTCTTTGGCATTACCAGCCTTGTCGAGAGTTCCGCGGTCGGCGCGGCGGCCGCCACACTCGCCGCGATCGCCAAGGGCCGCTTTACCTGGCCGATCGTGCGCGACACCGCGCTGAAGACGCTGAACGTGTCCTGCATGTTCATGTGGCTGATCCTGGCCGCCCTGGCGTTCGGGACCGTGTTCGACGGGCTCGGCGCGGTGAAGGCGATCGAGTTCCTGTTCGTCAAGCAGTGGGATCTGAACCCCTGGACCATCATCATCATGATGCAGCTGAGCTTCATCATCATGGGGATGTTTCTCGACGACACGGCGATGCTGGTTATCGTCGCGCCGCTCTACATTCCGCTGGTCAAGGCGCTAGATCTCGGCTTCGACAACCAGCTCATCTGGTACGGTATCCTGTACACGATCACCTGCCAGATCGCCTACATAACCCCGCCCTTCGGCTACAACCTGTTTCTGATGCGCTCGATGGCGCCGAAGGAAATCTCGCTGGTCGACATCTACAGGTCGATCTGGCCGTTCGCTGCGATCATGATGTTCACCATCGTCATCCTGATGGTCTTCCCGCAGATCGCGCTCTGGCTGCCCGAACATATGAAAGTCAAAGGCTGATCAACAGCCGGCACCGAACTTCCCCCTTCCAGAGGAGAACAAGATGACCGACGACATCAAGAAGCCCGTTACGAAGAAGAGCGATCCCGCCGCGGACAAGATCCTCGCCAGCCGCCGCAGTTTCATGGCCAAGGCCGGTCTCGGCGCCGGCGCCGCGCTCGCCAGCACCACGCTCGCGGCCCCGGCGGTGATCGCGCAGACCGGGCCGATCAAGTGGCGCCTGCAAACCTATTCCGGCGCGCCGCTCGGCGCTCACGTCATCAAGCCGCAGATCGACGCCTTCAACGCCGCCGCCAATGGCGAGATGGTCATCGAGCTGTACTATGCCGACCAGCTGGTACCGACCTCCGACCTGTTCCGCGCGCTGCAGTCCGGCACGCTCGACGCGGTGCAGTCGGACGAGGCGACCATGGCCTCACCCGTGGATATTGCGGTGTTCGGCGGCTACTTCCCCTTCGCCACCCGCTACAGCCTCGATGTGCCCGCCCTGTTCCGCTATTACGGCCTGAAGGAGATTTGGGAGGAGGCTTATGCCGATGTCCCGAACGTCACCTGGCTGTCGACCGGCGCCTGGGATCCGCTCCACATCTTCACCGTGAACAAGCCGATCAAGAGCCTCGCCGACATGAACGGCCTGCGCGTCTTCGGCGTGCCGACGGCGGGCAAGTTCCTGTCGAAGTACGGCCTCGTTCCGGTGACGATCCCGTGGGACAACGTCGAAGTCGCGCTGCAGACCGGCGAACTCGACGGTGTGGCCTGGTGCGGCTTCACCGAGGCTTATGAAGTGGGCTGGGCCGATGTGTGCAACTACGCGCTCTCCAACTCCGTCACGGGTGCCTGGTTCGGCAGCTATTTCGCCAACTCCCCGAGCTGGGCGAAGGTGCCGCCGCATCTGAAGGAACTGTTCCTGATGAGCATCGACCAGTCCCACTATTACCGCGATGTCTGGTACTGGGGCGGCGAGGCCAAACTGCGCGTCGAAGGCAACAAGATGGAGCTCACGCAGCTTCCCAACGAGGACTGGGCCAAGGTTCTGGCCGACTCGAAGGGCTTCTGGGATGAAATCGCCGCTTCCAGCCCGCGTGCCGGCAAGGTGGTCGCGGCGTTCAAGAAGTATGATGAGACCATGCAAAAGGCCGGTTACCCCTACCGTTGACCGGTTCGTGACGATGCGGCCCCGCCCATGGGCGGGGCCGCTTGGGCCAGGCCGTCTTTTCAAGACATAAGCAGCCCATGTGTGAGCGACCGGCCGGGCCGGGCGCCAGTGACAGGAAAGGAGCCCGATGCTCCCCCAGCTTCGCTCTATTCCCAGTGAAGACCACGACGTTGCCATCATTGGCGCGGGCGTCGTCGGCTGCGCAGTTGCCCGGCGCTTCGCCCTTGCCGGGGCGAAGGTGGTGGTGATCGAGAAGGGTAGCGACATCCTCTCCGGCGCCTCAAAGGCGAACAGCGCCATCCTGCATACCGGCTTCGACGCGCCGCCGGGCAGTCTCGAACTGGAACTGGTGAAGGCCGGGCGCGCCGAGTATCTGGCGGAGCGCGACCGCCTGGGCCTCTCCATTGTCGAGACCGGGGCGCTCGTCTGTGCCTGGACGCACGAGGAAGAAGCCAAGCTCGAACAGATTGCCGAACAGGGGCGCGGCAACGGCGTTGACGGGCTCACCCTGAAGACCGCCGACGCCGCCCGCGCCACGGTGCCCGGCCTGTCCGACCGGTTGGTCGCCGCGCTCGAAGTGGCGGGTGAGCACATCATCGACCCCTGGACGGCGCCGCTTGCCTATCTCAGCCAGGCCATGGCGCTGGGCACGCGGGTCTTGCGGAACACTGAACTGATCTCCGGCAGTTTCGACGGGGACTGGCATCTTCTGACATCGCTGGGCGAGGTGCGCGCCGGCGCCGTCATCAATACCGCCGGCCTTTATGGCGACGAGGTGGACCGTCGGCTCGGCTTCACGCCGGATTTCGAGATTCGTCCGCGCAAAGGCCAGTTCGTCGTCCTCGACAAGGCGGCCTATGCTCATGTGCCGCGCATCATTCTCCCGGTGCCGACCGAAATCACCAAGGGCGTCGTGGTCTGCCCCACCGCCTTCGGCAACGTCCTGATCGGCCCGACCGCAGAGGAGCAGACGGACCGGGTGCGTGCCACGATCGACCGCGAGATGCTCCAGGCGCTGCTGGCGCGCGGGGCGGAGATCGTGCCGGCGCTGGCGCATATCCCCATCACCGCCGTCTATGCGGGGCTGCGGCCCGCGACGGAGAAGAAGCATTACCGCGTGACCGCCCGCCCGCAACAACGCGCCGTCACGCTGGGGGGTATCCGTTCTACCGGCCTCTCGGCGGCACTCGGCCTCGCCCAGCATGCCCTTGCGCTGCACGCGGGCTTCGGTCTGCCTGTGTCGCGGGCCGTGGAAGCCCCGGCGGTCAGGCTGCCCAATCTCACCGAAGCTTATGAGCGCGACTGGCACCAAAACGGCCATGGCGAGATCGTCTGCCATTGCGAACTGGTGACCAAGCGCGAGGTCGAGGCGGCCTTTGCCGGACCGCTGCCGGCCGCGGACTTTGGCGGCCTGAAGCGTCGCACCCGCGCAGGCATGGGCCGGTGCCAGGGCTTCTACTGCAACGCCCGTCTTGCGGCCTTGAGTGAAGGGCGTTTCGCCGTGCCACTTGCGGTCAATAACGGGCATGAGGCATGAGCGACGCGGACGTCATCATCGTCGGCGGCGGGCCGGCGGGCGTCGCAGCGGCGCTGGAACTGCGCCGGGCGGGCGTTCCGCGCGTCATGCTGCTCGACCGCGAGCCGGAACTGGGCGGCGCCACGCGCCATTGCAGCCATTCGCCCTTCGGCATGCGCGAATTCGGCCGCATTTATCTCGGCGCCGCTTATGGCCGACGGCTGACGGCAGAGGCGAGGCGCGCGGGGGTCGATATCCGTACCGGTCATAGTGTCGTCCGGCTGCAGCCGGGCGGGCGGCTCGACGTGACGGCGCCCGAGGGTGTCGGCACGTTCCGCGCCTCCCGCATTCTGGTGGCCACCGGGGCTCGCGAGCAACCGCGTTCCGCGCGCCTCATCTCCGGGGACCGACCAGTCGGCGTCGTCACCACCGGCACGTTGCAGGCCTATGTGGCCTTTCACGGCCTGATGCCATTCAAGCGACCGCTCATCATCGGCTCGGAACTGGTAAGCCTCTCGGCTGTGCTTACGTGTCTTGGCCATGGAGCGCGCCCGGTCGCCATGGCTGACTCCGAGCCTCGGGCGCTGGCGCCCGCGCCCTTCAACTGGTTTCCCCGCCTTGTCGGCTTGCCGTTCCATCGCGCGACGGATCTGGTGGATATCCGCGGCACGGGCCGCGTCGAGGCGGCGACCCTGCGCCACGCGAATGGAAGGGAAGAGCCTGTGGCCTGCGACGGCGTGCTGCTCACGGGGCGGTTCACGCCCGAATCCGCCCTCTTCCTGCAATCCGCGCTGGGCGTCGATCGCGGCAGTGCCGGACCGGCCGTCGATCAGGACGGCCGTACCCACGATCCTCACTGTTTCGCCGCCGGCAATCTTCTGCGCGCGGTTGAGACGGGTGGGTGGTCGTTTCGGGAGGGGCGCGCGGTCGGCCGGGCGATCGCCCGCGATCTGGCAGGCGAACCCTGCGCCACCACGACGGTCGCCGTGGGATTTGATGGGCCGATCAAGCTGGTGGTGCCCAGTCTGCTGCGAGCCACGCGGCATGCGCCGGCCCTTGCCGATTTCCAGTTGCGCGTGACGAGGTCGGCGCGCGGGCGACTGGCGCTGGAGATCGACGGGCGGGAGGTATGGTCCCTACGGCGGCATTTCCTGCCGGAGCGCCGGATTCTCGTTCCCATTCCCCCTGCCGCCTTCTCGGCCGACTCGGTTCATTTCCGGCTGCGCGAGGACGGCTGATGCGCTTCGCCGCTATCGACCAGGGCACGACCTCGACCCGCTGTCTTGTCGTTTCCGATGACGGTGCCGCCGAAGTCGCGGCGAGCCGCACACACGCGCAGGCGCATCCGGCCCCCGGATGGGTCGAGCAGGATGCCGAGGAGCTGCTTGCCAACATCCGCGCCGTGCTCGCGGCAGCCGGGCCGGTCGATGCCATCGCGCTGGCCAATCAGGGTGAGAGTTGCCTGGCCTGGGATGCCGCTTCGGGCGCGCCACTCTCGCCGGTCATCGTGTGGCAGGATGCCCGCACCGCCGACCATCTGGCTGGCCTCGGCGCCGAGGTGGAGGCCCGTTCGCGAGAGATCTGCGGCTTGCCCCTCGATCCCTATTTTTCGGCGAGCAAGCTCGGCTGGCTGATGCGGGACAACCCCGCGGTGCGGGCGGCTCATGCGCAGGGCCGGCTCCGTCTCGGCACCACCGACGCGTTCTTTCTCGATCGCCTGACGGGCATTTTCGCAACCGATGTGGCGACGGCCTCCCGTACGGGCCTGATCGACCTCGCCACGCGAACATGGAGCCCGGAACTGTGTGCGCTTCACGACGTGCCGATCGATGCGCTGCCGCCCGTTCGGCCGGTGGATGCCGGCTTCGGTGCGGTCAATGGCGTACCGATCAAAGCCTCTATCGTTGACCAGCAGGCGGCGCTTTACGGCCATGGCTGCCGCCGGCCCGGCGAGGTCAAGATCACCTTCGGCACCGGCGCCTTCCTGCTGGCGGTGTCGGGCGCGGAACGGCCGGATGTCTCCGGGCTCCTGCCGACCATTGCCTGGCAACACGCGGGCGAAGCGGCGGTCTTCGCCGTGGAAGGTGGGGTCTATGACGCCGGTGCCGCGCTGGAATGGTTGCGCCGCCTCGGCCTCTATGAGCACGCGGGCGAACTCGACGGTTTCGACGGGCCTTCCGCGCTGAGCCGCGGCCTTGTCTTCGTGCCGGCCCTGTCGGGCCTCGCCGCACCTTACTGGGACCGGCAGGCCGCACCGCTCTTCATCGGCATGGACGCCGCCACCAGCCGCCGCGATATGGTGCGCGCCGCCCTGGAGGGAATTGCGCTCCTCACGGCCGGTCTCATCGACGCGGCCGCCGCCCATGCCGGACCGATCACCACCGTTTCCATCGATGGCGGCCTTTCCCGAAGCGCCTATTTCGCCCGCTTTCTGGCCGCCGTATCGGGCCGAACGGTTCTGGTGCCGGCGCTGCACGAGATGACGGCGCTCGGCCTTGCCGAACTCTGCGGCGCGCAGGTGAGCCGGCTACGCGCCGATGCCCGCCGCTTCGTGCCGGATGGCTCAGTGGACGAGCACCAGCGCCAGCGTTTCGTCCGCGCGGTCGGCCTCGCCCGCGGCTGGCGCAAGTAATGCGACGCAAGTAATGCAACCACGGCTGAGGCGCGCATCCGCCCCGCGCCGTCGATCCATCTCGCGGCCCAGCCGGCGGTGCATCGGCCTTATGCTCTGACCTAGGCCGTCACATTCCGCAGTTCCTCGAACGCGTCCTCGACGAGGCTGACGTGGCGCAGCATGGCGGCGTGAGCCGCTGATCCATCGCCCGCCAGCACCGCGGCGACCACGGCGGCGTGCTCGCTATGCGAGCGCGCCAGGCGCCCCGCGGCCCGGAACTGGGCTTGCCGGAACGGCGCCAGCCGTCGGCGCAGACCCGCCGCCATCTCTGAAATCACCGGGTTATGCGCGCCGGTGTAGAACAGGGTGTGGAAGGCTGTGTTGGCCGCCGTATAGCCGGCGATATCGCCACGCGCGACCAGTTCGGCCATGCTTTCATGCAGGGCGTCGAGACGACGACGTTCAATGGGCGTCATGCTGAGAGCCGAGAGCCGGGCACAGGTCGCCTCCAATTCCCCCATGGCGACGAACAGCATCTCAAGCTGCTCGGACGTGACCCGCGTGACCACCGCGCCGCGGCGCGGACGCACTTCGATCAGTCCCGTGGTCGCCAATTGCCGAAGTGCTTCGCGCACCGGCGTGCGGGAGGTGCCGTAGCGTTCTGCCAGCATATGCTCGTCGAGCCGGCAGCCGGGCTCGAGCGTGCCGTCGAGAATGGCAGCAGCCAGTTCGTTCGCCAGCTTCTCCGTCCGGGTCTGCCGTCCGTCCGCCATGGAAACCGAACCTATCCTGCTGCTGAAGGCCGCCAATATCGCTGATCAATCGCACGAAACGATGGATGCATACAGCCTAACATTTCAGCGGCTGTGGAATCAATTTCAGCACGCAAAATCATAAAATTGCATGCAGTATCACTTCAGAGAATGCATCTAGCGGCTCGCACAGGTTCTCCCGGCGGCCGGAAAAGGAGCTCTGGAGTCCATGAACCGTCGCGAATTCCTGAAGTCCGCTTCCGTCGTTTCTCTCGCCTCGGCCGGCGGTGTCGCGGCCCCCGCCCTATGGTCGTCCGCACCGGCTCAGTCGGCCCGTCAGGAAACGCTGCTGCTGGTCAGCGAAAGCGGGCCGAACAATCTCGACATCCATGGCGTCGGCACTAACCGCCCCGGCTATGAGGTGGCGTGGAACTGCTACGACCGCCTCATGAGCTATGGCACCAAGACCAATGCGGATGGTTCCCTCGGGTATGATCAGAACAAGCTCGTGCCCGAACTGGCGGAGGGGTGGGACCTCACATCGACCTCCGCGACCTTCAAGCTGCGCAAGGATGCCAAGTTCCATGACGGCTCGCCGGTCACGGCGCAGGATGTCAAATGGTCGTTCGACCGCGCGGTTTCCGTCGGCGGCTTTCCGACCTTTCAGATGAAGGCGGGGTCGCTGGAAAAGCCCGAGCAGTTCGTCGTTGTCGACGACCACACGTTCCGCGTCGACTTCGTCCGTCCCGATCGTCTCACCATGCCAGACCTCGCGGTCATCGTCCCTTCGGTTTTCAATTCCAAGCTGGTGAAAACGAAGGCCACCGAGGCCGATCCATGGGGGCTTGAATACACCAAGCAGAACACTGCCGGGTCCGGTGCCTACAGGGTCACGCGCTGGCAGCCGGGCACCGAGGTCGTGTTTGAACGCAACGACGCCTGGACCAGTGGCCCTCTGCCCTCGCTCAAGCGCGTGGTGTGGCGCATGGTCCCCTCCGCCGGAAACCGTCGGGCCCTGATCGAGCGCGGCGACGCCGACATCTCCTTCGACCTGCCGGCCAAGGACTTCGTCGAGCTGGCGGGCGGCGGCAAGGTGAAGGTGATCTCGAATCCGATCAGCAACGGCATCCAGTACATCGGCATGAACGTCACCAAGCCGCCCTTCGACAAGCTCGAAGTACGGCAGGCCGTCGCCTATGCCATCCCGTATCAGAAGATCATGGATGCGGTGATGTTCGGCCTAGGCAAGCCCCTGTACGGCGCCGCCTCCAATACGGTGAGCGAGCCGGTTTGGCCGCAGGCGCATGGTTACAACACCGACATCGCCAAGGCCAAGGCACTGATGGCGCAGGCCGGCTATCCCGACGGGTTCGAGACGACCCTGTCCTTCGATCTCGGCTCGGCCGCCGTCAACGAGCCTTTGTGCACGTTGGTGCAGGAAAGCCTCGCCCAGATCGGCATCCGTGCCACGCTGAACAAGATTCCGGGAGCCAACTGGCGTGGTGAACTCACCAAGAAGGAGTTGCCGATGATCTCCAACTTCTTCTCCGGTTGGCTCGACTACCCGGAATACTTCTTCTTCTGGTGCTATCACGGCCAGAACGCGCTCTTCAACACGATGAGCTATAAGAACGCGGAGATGGACAGGCAGATCAACGGTGCGCGCGCGGCGGCAGCGGCGGCCGACTGGCCGACCTACAACAAGGACGTCACCGGCTTCATCGACCTCGCTTTCGCCGAGGTGCCGCGCGTGCCGATCTACCAGCCCTATCTGAGTGTCGCCATGCAGAAGTCGATCACCGGCTACCAATACTGGTTCCACCGCCAGCTCGACTACCGCACGCTGAAGAAGGCGTGACGCTCGGGGCTCTGCGGCGCACCGTGCCGGCGGACGTTGCAGCTTGCAGCCATCGCGGGATGCCGGGAGGACGGCTTGCCCACATGCGCGATCAGATTGGTTCAATCTGATCGGATCGCGCTCTCGTGCCTGAGGACAGTCCAGTCGCGTCCCGAACCTGGAGGCTGCGTTGCTCAAGCAGATCATCAAGCGCATGGCGACGGCGATACCGAGCATCATCGGCGTCATCATCGTCACCTTCCTTCTGACACGCGTGCTGCCCGGCGACACAGCGGCTTATTTCGCCGGTCCGGCCGCCAGCCCGCAGGCGATCGCGGAAATCCGGGCCTCGCTCGGCCTCGACCAGCCGCTTCCGGTGCAACTCGTATCGTATGTGAAGGACCTCGCGACGGGTAATCTCGGCATGTCGCTGACCACCGGCCAGCCCGTGATCGAGGATATTCGTGCGAGGTTGCCGGCCTCCGCTGAACTGACGCTCCTCGGGCTGCTGATCTCGGTCGCGGTGTCGGTACCGCTCGGCATCCTCGCCGCGGTGAAGCAGGGCTCGTGGATCGATCATCTCTGCCGCGTGGTGGCTACGGCGGGCGTCTCGCTGCCCGTGTTCTTCACCGGGCTCCTGCTGGTCTATGTGTTCTATTTCAAGCTGGGCTGGGCCCCGGCGCCGCTGGGACGCCTCGACTTCTTCTACAGCCCGCCCGCGACGGTTACCGGCTTCTATCTGATCGACAGTCTGATCGCCGGCGATATCGAGGTGTTCCGGGCGGCCTGGTCGCAGATATGGCTTCCTGCGGTCACGCTCGCCATTTTCTCGCTGGCGCCCATCGCCCGCATGACGCGCGCTTCCATGCTCGCGGTGCTCGCGTCGGACTTCGTGCGCACCGCGCGGGCCAGCGGGCTCAAGCCGCGCAAGGTTGTTCTGGGCTATGCCTTCCGTAACGCGCTGCTGCCCGTGGTCACCACGCTCGGCATGGTGTTCTCCTTCCTGCTCGGCGCCAATGTGCTGGTGGAGAAGGTTTTCGCCTGGCCCGGGATCGGTTCCTACGCCATCGAGGCGCTGATCACGTCCGATTACGCCCCGGTGCAGGGCTTCGTGCTGGCCATGGCCATTCTCTACGTCCTCCTCAACCTCCTCATCGACGTCATCTACGGCCTGATCGACCCGCGTGTGAGGATCGAAGCATGAGCGTCGCCACCGCCTCCTCTGCGGCGCAGGACAGTTTTCTGTCCCACGCCCGGCATGTCGTTGCCGAGAACCCGGTGACGGGCATCGCCTTCGGCCTCTTCGCCCTCTTCCTGCTGGCCGCCCTCATCGGCCCGTGGATCGTGCCCTATGACCCGCTGGCGAGCGACACCGCCGCCGCGCTCCAGCCGCCGTCGGTCACGCACTGGTTCGGCACAGACCAGCTCGGGCGGGACATCTTTTCGCGCGTCGTGGTGGCGACCCGGCTCGACATGGTCATCGCCATCGCCTCGGTCGCGCTGGTTTTCGTCGGCGGCGGCTTCGCGGGCATCGCAGCCGGCTATTTCGGCGGCTGGACCGACCGGATCATCGGACGCATTTCCGATACCATCATGGCCTTTCCGCTCTTCGTGCTGGCCATGGGCATCGTCGCCGCGCTGGGAAACACGGTCACCAACATCGTCATCGCGACCGCGATCATCAATTTCCCGCTTTATGTCCGCGTGGCCCGCGCAGAGGCCAACATACGCCGCGAGGCCGGCTTCGTGCAGGCGGCACGGCTGACCGGCAATTCCGAGATGCGGATCCTGCTGACCCAGATCGCGCCGAACATCCTGCCGATCATGATGGTGCAGGTCTCCCTCACCATGGGCTACGCCATCCTCAACGCGGCGGGATTGTCCTTCATCGGCCTCGGCGTGCGCCCGCCCACCCCGGAATGGGGGATCATGGTGGCGGAAGGTGCCTCTTTCATCGTCTCCGGCGAATGGTGGATCGCGTTCTTTCCCGGCGTGACGCTGATGCTCGCCGTGTTCTGCTTCAATCTGCTCGGTGATGGTCTGCGCGACCTCGTCGACCCGCAGCGCCGGACTTGAGGGGATCACAATGAACATTCATGGTTCATCCCACGCCGCCGCTGCCAATCACGTCCAGCCGCCGCTTCTGGACGTCCGTGACCTCACCGTCGAATTCGCCACCCGCCGCGGTACGGTACGGGCGGTGGAACAGGTGAACATCGCCCTCGCCAAGGGCGAGACGCTGGGCATTGTCGGTGAGTCCGGCTCCGGAAAATCCGTCACGTCCTACACGGTCATGCGCATTCTGGACCGCGCGGGACGGATCGCCGAGGGGGGCATCCGCTTCGGCGGCGTCGACGTTGTGAAGGCGTCGGAATCGCAGGTGCGCGCGCTGCGCGGCCGCGAGATGTCGATGATCTTCCAGAACCCGCGCGCGGCACTGAACCCGATCCGCAAGGTGGGCAAGCAGATCGAGGACGTGCTGATCGAGCACGTTCAGGCGCAGCCCAGCGACGCCCGGCAGAAGGCCATCGAGGCGCTCAAAGCCGTGCGCATCGCGCGGCCTGAAGAGCGCTACCACGCCTATCCTTTTGAGCTTTCCGGCGGCATGTGTCAGCGCATCGTGATCGCGCTGGCGCTGGCTTGCCGGCCGCAATTGCTGATTGCCGACGAGCCGACCACGGGCCTCGATGTCACCACCCAGAAGGCGGTGATGGACCTCGTGGTGGAGCTGACGCGTGAGCGCAACATGTCCACCATCCTCATCACCCACGACCTTGGCCTGGCCGCCGCCTATTGCGACCGGGTGATGGTGATGGAGAAGGGTAAGGTGGTGGAGACCGCCAACGCCGAGGCGATCTTCCGCGATCCCCAGCATGCCTATACGCGCAAGCTCATGCGGGCGACGCCGCGCGGCGGCATCGGCCTGCGTGATCTGCTGCCCGAAGACGTGGCGGCAGCGATGCCGGACCCTATTCCCGTGGCCCGATCTTCAGCGACGGTACCCCTGCTCAAGGTCGAAAATCTGGTCAAGGAATATCCGCGCCAGGGCGCTATGGGCGGGATCGCGAGGGCATTCGGCCGAGGCGCGGCGAAAGAACCCTTCCGCGCCGTGGACGGCATCAGCTTCGAGGTGGCGAAAGGCGAAAGCCTCGGCCTCGTCGGCGAGTCCGGCTGCGGCAAATCCACCACATCGATGATGCTGATGCGTCTGATCGATCCGACCTCGGGTCGGATCATGTTCGACGGAACCGACCTTGCCGCGATCCCGGCGAAGCAGTTCGCCGGCTCGCCGTTCCGTCGCCGCATCCAGATGGTGTTCCAGGACCCGACCGACAGCCTCAACCCGCGCTTTACCGCCGCCCGCTCCATCGCCGATCCGCTCCTGCGGATGGGCGATGTTCGCAATGCCGCGGCGTTGCGGGCGCGGGTGGAGGAACTTGCGCGGCATGTCGGGCTGCCCTCTCAGTTCCTGGAGCGCTTTCCGCATCAGCTCTCCGGCGGGCAGAAGGCGCGTGTCGGCATTGCCCGCGCCATCGCGCTGAACCCGGATCTCGTGGTGCTGGACGAGCCGACCGCCGCGCTCGACGTGTCGGTGCAGGCGGTGGTGCTGAATCTGTTGCAGGACCTGAAGATGCAGCTCGGCATGAGCTATATCTTCGTGAGCCACGATCTCGAAGTGGTGCGCATGTTGTGCGACCGGGTGATCGTGATGCGCTCCGGACAGATCGTCGAGGAGGGCCGCACCGCCGAGGTGATGGCGGCGCCGAAGGCGGCCTACACACGCGAACTCCTCGCTTCCATCCCCCATCCGCCGAGCTAGGTCTGGGGGAGGGGCGATCGCCGCCCCGGCCCCCGGAGGGAGCGGTACTCGCGGGGCGACAGCCCGAACGCGGTCTTGAACTCACGGGAGAAGTGGGCCGCGTCCGAGAATCCACAGTCGAAGGCGATCTCCGTGATGGTTCGCGGGCTGTTCTCAAGCATCCAGCACGCGTAATCCTTGCGGAGTTGCCGCTGGAAGGCCGCCGGCGCGACGCCGAGTGCCGCATTGAACGCGCGTTCAAGTTGGCGGCCCGAGCAGCCGACATAGCGGGCAATGGCGTCGACCGATGGCGGGTCGTCCAGCCGCTGCTCCATGAAATGGACCGCTTGGTGAACCCGTGCATCCGCGACGCCGGTGAGGTCGGCGAAGAAGTGCGGCTGAGGCAGCGAGGAGGGACGCATGCCCTGCAGCATCATGTGGCGTACCGCCTGGTTGGCCTTGGCGGCTCCGCAATGGCGCGTGACGAGGTGAAGGCCGAGATCGATGGCGGCGGTGGAGCCGGCACAGGAGAGCAGGTCCCCGTCGTCGACGAACAGCTTGTCGGTAACAGGTTTCAGGGTGGGGAACTGGGCCTGGAAGGCCTCCAGAACGTTCCAATGGACGCAGACGGTCCGCTTTTTGGCTAGCCCCGCCTGCGCGATGGCGAAGGTGCCCGTGCAGACGCCGATGAGCCGCACTCCTGCCTCCGCTGCCCCGCGAAGATAGTCCAGAAGCGCCGGCGGATGGTGTTCGTTCAGATAGTCGTTGCCGCCGCAGACCGCGATGTAGTCGAACCGGGTTGGGGGCAGCAGCGGCACGCTGTCGGACACCAGAACGCCACAGCTCGCCCGGCGTGGCGCGCCGTCGACGCTCATCACGGTCCATGACGCATGTATTTGGCGGCTGCGGCCCCCATGGTCGGCGGCGAGCCTCAAGGCGTCGATGAAGCCTCCAAAAGCGGCCAGCGTGAACTGGTCGAGAAGGATGAAGCCCACTCTCAAGGGCGAGGCACGGGACGATAACGCGCTGGGACGCGTTAACTCCAGAAGGGTGGGTGAGGTGGACGGTGTGGGTAGCATGTCGCCCATATCATAGTTTCTGGCCCGATCCTGCAAGCCGCCCTTGCGTCACGTGGATGATGATCCGAGGGCCTGCACATGAGGGGAGATAACAACATGGCACGCATGCATCGTCTCGTCGCGGCGTCGGCGCTCGCGCTCGCCGCTGCCGTCGCGCCAGCCTCGGCGCAAGACGCCCTGCACGTCGCCTGGTATGGCGGCAACTGGGGCGACGCGTTCAAGGCCTGTGTCGCCGATCCCTTCACCAAGGCGACAGGCGTCGCGGTCGTGCCGGAGGTCGGCACGTCTACTGTTACGCTATCGAAGCTGCAGCAGCAGAAAGACGCCCCGACCATTGACGTCGCGTGGATGGACGGCGGCGTCAGCGAACTTGCCGAAGCCGCGGGCGTGCTGGAGCCCATCGACCCGGCCGCCGTGCCCAACCTTTCAGCCGCGCTGCCCCAGGCCGTCTATAAGAACGCAAGCGGCATCTACGCCGTCGGCACGGGTTATTACTCGCTCGGCCTGACCTACAACACCAAGGAAATCCAGCAGGCCCCTGCATCCTGGAACGACCTCTGGAAGCCGGAATACGCCGATGCGGTGACGATCCCATCCCCGGCCAACTCGTCCGGTGTGCCGTTCCTGTTCTTCCTGCACAAGATTTGGAACGCTCCGGCCGGCGATTTCGCTCCTGTCTTTGCCAAGATCAAGCAGTTGAAGCCGGCGCTGTTCTTCGACAGCTCGGGGGCGGCTTCCAACGCGTATCAGAGCGGTGAGGCGGTGATCGGCGCGCATTTCAACGTCGGGGCGTTCGATCTCATCGCCAAGGGTCTTCCGATCGGCTTCACCGTGCCCAAGGAGGGTGTCTGGGCAACCGACGCGCGTCTCCATCTCGTCAAGAACGCGCCCCGCCAGGAAATGGCCAGGAAGTTCATCGACACCGCGCTGACGCCGGAGGCGTCCCAGTGCCTGGCCGACAAGCTCTATCTGGGCCCGTCGGTGAAGGGCGTCACGGTTTCTGCCGAAACCGCTCGCAAGCTGCCTTGGGGCGAGAAGGGGTCGGTCAATGACCTCTACTTGCTCAACTGGAATGACGTGAACGCCAAGCGCGCGGAACTGGTAGACACCTGGAACCGCGAGATCGCCCGAAAGTAATCATCCGCCAAGCGCCCATCCGGGCCTCCACCCGGGCGGGCGCTGCTCTACCACGTTGAGGATCGGGGCCATTTCCGAGCTGCCGGACAATACCGGCCGGCGCGGCGGCGCCCTGACGTAGTCTGGCTCCCCAGAATTGGAGCGGCCGCCTCTCGCAGGGCCGTTCGACACTCAAGCCAGGACATGACTTGTGCAGCCACTCCTTTCCATTGAAGCCGTCTCGAAGCGCTTCGCCTCGTACAAGGCGCTGGATCGCGTCGACCTGACGGTCGGCGCGGGCGAATTCATCGCCCTGCTCGGCCCGAGCGGTTGCGGCAAGACGACACTGCTGCGCTGCATCGCGGGCTTCCTGACGCCCGATGACGGGCGCATCCGGATCGAGGGCGAGGAGATCACGCAGATGCCGCCCTACCGGCGGCCACTGAACACCGTGTTCCAGAGCTATGCCCTCTTTCCTCACATGAGCGTGCTGGACAACGTGGCTTATGGTCCTCGGCGGGCCGGCGCCGGCCGGTCCGAGGCACAGGCGCGCGCCCGTGAGGCGCTCGCGCTGGTGGGGCTCGCGGACATGGGTGCGCGCCTGCCACGCGACCTGTCCGGCGGCCAGCAGCAGCGCGTGGCACTGGCGCGCGCCATCGTCAACCGGCCCAAGCTGTTGCTCCTCGATGAGCCGCTGAGCGCACTCGACCTGAAGCTGCGCCGACGTATGCAGATCGAACTGAAGCACATTCAGGAAAAGCTCGGCATCGCCTTCATCTTCGTCACGCATGATCAGGAAGAGGCCATGGCGATGGCCAACCGGATCGTCGTGATGAATGCCGGCCGGATCGAACAGGCCGGCACACCTGCCGAGATCTATCGGGCGCCAGCGACGCATTTCGTCGCCGAATTCGTCGGCGAGCCGAACCTCATCCCTGTTCTGCCAGCTGCAAACGGGCGGGTGAGCCTCGCGGTCGCCGGTATCGAGTTGCCCGCAGGCGCCGGCGCGCGCTGGGCCATGGTCCGGCCGGAAGATGTGGTTCTCGTGGATGGTCCGGTGCCGGCAGACTTAGCGACCGCTTCCGGCATTCTGGAGGAGGTGATCGCGGTCGGTCCCATGACCACCCTGTTCGTGCGCTGTGACGGTGTGCTGCTCAAAGTCGCTCGTCTTGGGATGTCGTGTGCCGATCTCGGGCCGGGCAGCCGGGTCACCATCGGCCTTCGCCCCTCGTCGCTGCACCTGATCGCGGAGTAGGGACGGTGATGGCGCCCCGCACGACGCTGGCCCTGCTGCTCTTCGCCCCGCTGGCCTTTTTCGCCGCCTTTTTCCTGGCGCCGATGGCGGTCGTCGCGCTTTCCAGCATCACAGCCGACAATGGCAGCCTCACCACGACCCATTACGCGCGGATCCTGCTCGACCAGTATCACTGGGACGTCCTGTGGGTCACGTTCCGCATCGCTCTCGCCACCACGGTCCTTTGCGTCCTGATCGGCTTCCCGCTCGCCTGGTATCTGGTCCGCATCGTGCGCTGGCGGACGTGGCGTCGGATCTGCGTCATCCTCATCATCGTCCCGCTCTTCACCTCGAACATCGTGCGCTCCTTCGGCTGGATGGTGCTGCTCGGCCGGACCGGGCTCGTCAATCAGGGCCTGATGGCGCTGGGTCTGACGGAGCGACCGATCCGCTTCCTCGGCACCGAGACCGGGATCCTGATCGGCATGGTCTACATCCTCATGCCGTTCGTGGTGTTGTCCGTGGGCAATGCGCTCGCTCGGCTGGACACGACCTATGAGGAAGCCTCGGCCGACCTTGGCGTTGAGCCGGCGCGGACCTTCTGGTTCGTCACGCTGCCCCTCTGCCTGCCGGGTGCCGTGTCCGGCGCCATTATGGTCTTTGCACTGGCGGTGAGCGCCTATGTGACGCCGGCGCTGCTGTCGGGCGGCCAGATCACCGTCTTTTCGATGCTGATCTTTCAGCAATATTCGTCGGTGTTCGACTTCCATTACGGCGCGGCGCTGTCGATCACGCTGCTGGTGCTGACCCTCGTCCTCGTAACCATTGCCGGCCGCATCGGCGATGTCGGGAGGAGCGCTGCATGATCGCGCGGTTCCTCATTCGCCTCATAGCGCTGGCGGCGCTGGCCTATCTCGTACTTCCTCTCGTGGTCATCACGGGGGCGTCGCTTACGCAAACGAGCTATCTGGCCTTTCCACCGCAGGGGATCACGCTGAAATGGTTCAGCGTGCTGTTTGACGACCCTTCCTATGTGTCGGCCTTCGTCACCTCGACCCTGCTGGCGCTTGCGGCAACGGGGGTGGCGGTCCTGCTGGCGGTTCCGGCAAGCCTCGCGCTGGCGCGCTATGTCTTCGCCGGGCGGGAGATCATCTCCTCGCTGCTGATGTCGCCCCTCGTTCTTCCCTATGTCGTGTTGGGCGCGGCGCTGCTGCAATTCGGGACGAGCGTGGGATTGGCGCGCTCCTTCGAGGCCCTCCTCGTGGGCCATGTGATCATCGTCACGCCTTTCGTGCTGCGCTCCGTCCTGCCCTTGCTCACCCCCGAGCAGCGCGCGCTTGAAGAGGCTTCGCTCGACCTCGGCGCGACGCCGCTGGCCACCTTCTTCCTCGTGGTACTGCCGCAAATCCGCGGTGGCATCGTCTCGGGGAGCCTTCTCGCCTTCATCTCCTCCTGGATCAACGTCGAACTGTCGATCTTCAACACAAGCTCGGCGCTCAACACCATCCCGGTGAAGATGTTCAACTACGTCCAGTACACGATCGACCCGACCATCGCGGCAGTGTCCGCGATCACCATCGTCGCGGCTGCGTTCGTCATCATTCTTCTCGATCTACTGATCGGGCTCGACATGCTGTCCGAGTCCCGGCGGTCCTAATCCAACGGAGCCTTCGCGATGCGCAAGCAGGATAGTTTTGACGTCATTTATACGCATACCGAGGGTGAGCCGCTGTGCATCATTCACAGCGGCATTCCTTACCCGGCTGGATCCTCGATCATCGAGAAGCGCGCCTTCCTCGAAGCGAACTATGACTGGGTGCGCGAAGCGCTGATGCGCGAGCCGCGCGGCCATAAGGACATGTTCGGCGTGTTCCTGACCCCGCCCTCATCCCCCGATTATGACGCCGGCCTGATCTACATTGATGGCACCCAATATTCGCACATGTGCGGCCACGGGACGATCGCGGTCGCCATGGCGATGGTTGCGCACGGTTTCGTTCGCCGCTCCGACGACGGCATTACCCGGATCCGTTTCGAGACCACGGCCGGCCTCGTCCAGGCCGAGGTCGCAAGCGACGGCGACGTGGTTCTGTGGACACGTTTCGAGAATGTGCCGGCCTATGTGGCGGCACAGGACATCCCCTTCGATCTGCCGGGCGTGGGCGCCCTGAAGGCCGATATCGTCTGGGGCGGCAACTATTTCGGCATTATCGACCTGCGGGGTACATCGCTGAAAATCGGCCCGCAGAACGGCTCCGAGCTCTCTCGCCTCGGAGTACTCGCCCGCGAGGCGATCCGCGAGAAGGTGAAGATTCAGCACCCGACGGCCGGCCATATCAACAACTTCAACTTCGTCACCTTCTGGCACGAGCCGACCATCGCCGGGGCGCTCTACAAGAATGTGCACGTCTTCAGTGCCGGTCAGCTCGACCGCTCCCCCGGCGGCACCGGCACCAGCGCGATGATGGCGATGTTCGAGGCACGCGGCGTGATCGGCCTCAATCAGCCCATCACCTCCGAGGGGCTGCTCGGCACCGGCACATTCGAAGGCTGCCTCATCGGCGAGACCCGGCTCAATGATGTGCGGGCCGTTCGCCCGACGGTTAAGGGCACCGCCGGTCTGCTCGGCACCGCCCGCTGGGTGATCGACCGTCAAGATCCGGTCGGTGCCGGCTTCCTGGTCGCCTGACGCGAAACCGCCGGCCTGTTCATGGCTGGGTGAGATCGGCGCCGTCCACCGGTGCCGATCCGGCTTCGCCTTCGTTTCCCCGATCTTTCCCGACCTGGTTTCGTGAACCGGATTCCGGTGGGCGACGGGGGCATGCGGCGGAGCGATGAGCTAGCGTCGTGTGGGCTTTCCAGCCGGCTTTGCTTTCGGCTTTCCCTTGTGCTTGCCTTTCGGCTTCCCGTCAAAGGCTTCGGCATGCCGACTTTTCGGCGGGCGTTCACCTTTCGCGAAGCGTTCGGGTTTCGCCTCGCGCTGCTTTTCGAATGCCGGTTTGCCGTGGGATTTGCGGCGGTCGGCAGGTACATCCGGCGCGGCGGCCGTGCGGTCATCCTTGCGGTCTGCCTTCTTGCCACGTGCCGGTGCTTCGGGCGGCGGAAAGTCCCGCATCGGCTTGCCGCGCGCGGGGCGCGCCGGGCGACCCTCGGGCTGGCCGGGCAAGGGGTCAATGACCACCTCGTCGTTCCCGGCCCGGTTCGCGGCCTTGCGGAAGCGGTCGGCGGCGGCAAGGTTCACCTCAAAGGCCGTCTCCTCGTCGAAGATGCGGATGGCGCCAATGTCCTTGCGCGTCACGCCACCGCGCCGGCAGATCAGCGGCAGCAGCCATTTCGGATCGGCATTGTTGCGGCGGCCGATGTTCAGCCGGAACCAGGCAGTCGCGCCGAATTCAGTGCCGCGCGCCGCATCGCGGGCCGAGGCGCGGTCCACGCGCTCGCGCCGGGCCGGCGGCTCGCCGGGATCGGTGATCTCCTCCGGCGCGGGCAGGCCGGCACGGTAGAGGCGCGCCAGCGCGGCGGCGATATGCTCGGCGGAATGAGCAGCAAGCAGTGAGCGACCGGCACTGACATCCTCTTCCGCCGGCTCTTCGGTGATCAGGGCATCCTGAAGCATGCGTTCATGGTCGAGCTTGCGGATCTCCTCGGAGGTCGGCGCTCCCGACCAGGCCGGCGCCATGCCCAGCCCACGCATCAGGTCTTCCGTCCGCCGGCGGCGGAAGGGCGGCACCAGCAGGACGCTCACGCCTTTGCGGCCCGCCCGCCCGGTGCGGCCGCTGCGGTGTTGCAGGCTTTCGGCGTCATTGGGCAGATCGGCGTGAATGACGAGCCCGAGATTGGGCAGGTCGATCCCGCGCGCCGCCACGTCCGTGGCGACGCAGACCCGTGCACGGCCGTCCCTGAGCGCCTGAAGCGCATGGTTGCGCTCGTTCTGGCTCAGTTCGCCCGAGAGCGCCACGGCCGAGAACTGGCGCTCCTGAAGCATGGCGTGCAGACGGCGTACCGCCTCGCGTGTGTTGCAGAAGACGATGGCGCTGGGCGTGTCGTAGTAGCGCAGCACGTTGACCACCGCGTGGTCGACCTCGGTCGGTGCGATGCGCAGCGCGCGGTACTCGATGTCGGCATGTCCGCCCTCGGCGCTCGCCACCTCGATGCGCAGCGCGTCGCGCTGGTAGCGCCTGGCGAGGGCGGTGATGCCGCGCGGCATGGTCGCGGAGAACAGCAGGCTGCGCCGCTCGGGCGGCGTGGCATCGAGGATGAACTCGAGGTCCTCGCGGAAGCCGAGGTCGAGCATCTCGTCCGCCTCGTCGAGCACGACGACCCGCAAGGCGGACAGGTCGAGCCGCCCCCGTTCCAGATGATCGCGCAGCCGGCCGGGCGTGCCGACAACGATATGCGCACCCTGGTTCAGCAACCGCTGCTCCTGTCGCGGGTCCATGCCACCGACGCAGGCGACGATGCGCGCGCCTGTCGCGCTGTACAGCCAGGCGAACTCGCGTTGCACCTGCAACGCCAGTTCGCGCGTGGGAGCGACAACCAGCGCCTGGGGCACGCCGGCGGCGTCAAAGTGCTGGGAGGCGCCGAGCAGCGTCCCGGCCATGGCCAACCCGTAGGCGACGGTCTTGCCGGAGCCCGTCTGCGCCGACACGAGAAGATCACGGTCCGACGCCTCGGGCGCGAGCACCGCCAGCTGGACCGGCGTAGGGTTTGTGTAGTCGCGATCCGCGAGGGCACGCGCCAGCGCGGGGTTCGTCGTCATGAAGGGCACGGCTGTCTCGCCTATCTCGTCATATCGTCAGGCGTCGAAGGGAGCCGTCGGAAAAGGGACTGTAGCGCCTTCTTAATAGGGCGGCGCCTCATATGCCACCACCGCCCGAAGGCGTCAGGCTCGTCGGCCTTCGCCGTGCCGATCATCTGGGCGCGCCGGGGTGTCGTCGTTAGAGCCGTCCGCGATCAGCTTCGCCGGGCCCAGCCGACGAGCAGGCGTTCGGCGAGGCGCACCAGAAGTTCGAGCGCGAAGGCCACGGCCGCGATCACCACGATGCCGGCGATGACGATATCCGTCGCCAGAAAATTGGCGGCGGACTGGATCATGAAGCCGACGCCGCGTGTTGCCGCGACCAGCTCGGCGGCGACAAGCGTAGACCAGCCGGCGCCGAGGGCGATGCGGGTGCCGGTGAGGATGGCGGGCAGGGTCGACGGAAACACCACGAAACGCAGGATTTGCAGGCGGTTAGCGCCCAGCGCGCGGGCGACGTTGATCCGGTTCCGATCGACCGAGCGCACGCCAGCGCCTGTCGCGAGGATGATCGGCGGCAGCATGGCGAGGCCGATGACGAGCACTTTGGCGGCCTCGCCGATGCCGGCCCAGATGATGACGAGCGGCAGATAGGCGAGGGGCGGGATCGGGCGCAGGAACTCGACGAGCGGATCGAGTATGCCGCGCCCCACGGTCGAGAGGCCGATGGCGAGGCCGGCGGGCACGCCGATCAGCAGCGCGGCGGCGAGGGCGGCGAAGACGCGCAGCAGGCTGGCGCCGAGGTGCTGCGCCAGCGTCGCATCGACAAACCCTTCATCTAACAGACGAATCAGCCGGTTCGCGACCGCCAGAGGTGACGGCAGGAACAGCGCGGGAACGAGACCGAGCCCGGTCGCCAGCGCCCAGAGTGCGATGACGGCGGCGATGGTGGCGAGCGGGATGGCGAGGCGCGGCGAGAGCCGGGGCCGCGTCGGCGTCGGCCGGTCCTCCGCCGCCTCGACGCCGGCGGGAAGGCCTTCGGACGGGACCAGCAGCGGCAGCGCGATGTCGGGAACGGGCAGGGGGCTGATGAGCCGGACACGCGGCGAGGTCATGAGGTCG